>JBATKC010000322.1:0-1760 GCA_049669065.1 Gammaproteobacteria bacterium | reverse complement strand
GCGGCGCTGGTGGTAACGCCGTATTACAACAAGCCCAGCCAGAGCGGGCTGGAGGCGCATTACGCCGCGGTGGCCGCGGCGGCCGATATCCCCGTGTTGTTGTACAACGTGCCGGGGCGCACGGCGTGCGACCTGTTGCCGGAGACGGTGGCGCGGCTGGCAATGATCGATAACATCCGCGGTCTGAAGGAAGCGGTGCCCGACCCGGCCCGGCTGCGGCGTCTGCTGGAACTGTGCCCGCCTGATTTTTGTCTGCTTAGTGGAGATGACCTGTCGGCGCGGGAGTTTATGCTGGGTGGAGGGCAGGGCGTCGTCTCGGTCAGCGCGAACATCGCGCCAGGTCTGATGGCCGCGCTGAGCCGTGCGGCGCTGGCCGGGCACGCGGACGAAGCGGCGGCCATCGACGAAACACTGAGAGGATTGCATGCGGCCTTGTTTCTCGAAGGAAACCCGATCCCGGTCAAATGGGGCGTGGCTCAGATGGGTCTGATCGGACCCACGTTGCGGCTGCCGCTGACCGAACTCGCGTCGGCGCATCAGCCGGCGGTCATCGCGGCCATGGCGGCTGCCGGCGTAGATGTCCCGGTTCGAGGTGGGGCATGAGTCGAATCGGTGCGGTGACACTGTTCTGTAGCGCTGTTGTCCTGACGACCGGATGCAACCCGTTCCGGGACCAGACAACCAGTTGTCGGATCAATCCGGCCTACCTCGAGGCGACAGTGGTCAGTCCGCTAAAGGTGCCGGAGGGGCTGGACGAGCCAGATCCCGATCTCGCCATCCCGGTGCCGGCCGGGCCCCGGCAGGGCGTGGTCAAGGCCGGTGACGGCATCTGTCTCGAGCGGCCGCCACGTTACTATGCTCAGCCAGGCGCCCCGAATACTGAAGGGCTGCCGGTCGCGCAGATGGCCATGGTGCAGCCCGTTCCGCTGGCCTGGCGCGACGGCCAGCCAAGCGGTTCGGGATCCGGTTCAGGGCCGGTACTGATTCCTGGTGCATCGGTCCTGACCAACCAGATTGGGCAGCTGCTGGTCGACTGGGCCGCCATCTGGACCGAACGGGACGTGGATGGTTACTTCCAGTACTACACCGACGATTTTGCCCCGGCCGGCTACAGTGACCATGCGGATTGGCGGACGACACAACGCGAGCGCTTTACGTTCCCCGCCGAAACCCAGATCGACATCGACAGCCTCGAAGTCGAGATACAGCCGGACGGCAGCGTCACGGCCGTATTCGTGCAGCGCTTCGGTGAGGCCCCTAACTTCCGCTCGGTGCTCAAGGAAATGGAGTTGACCGAGGGTGGGGCCGCAGGATGGCAGATTCGGAGCGAGCGGATACTAGACGTGCTCTGACGCGTTGCGGAGGTGCCGGGCCCCGGTCAAAGATCGCGGCCCTGAATTCCTGGAGAGCTAGCCGAGCCGTCGAGTCAATCCCGCCCTCTCAGTCTGGCTCCAGGGGAGCCAGACTTTGCCCAACTACTGTTGATCGTTTCAGGCAGTGAAATTGCCAGAGCCTGAGCGGCGGAGTATATTGCGCGTCCTCAAATCCCGGAGAGGTGGCCGAGCGGTCGAAGGCGCTTGCTTGGAAAGCAAGTGTACGGTAACCCCGTACCGCGGGTTCGAGCCGAGGCCGACGCAGTCGGCCGACAGACAGCGGCGCGTTCGCGGCGCTGCCCCGCAGGGGCGAGATCGCAAAGCGATCGAGTCAATCCCGCCCTCTCAGTCTGGCTCCAGGGGAGCCAGACTTTGTCCAACTAGTGT
>JBATKC010000321.1:0-6982 GCA_049669065.1 Gammaproteobacteria bacterium | reverse complement strand
GACTTTCTCCTCGCGGCCGCGCTCGGCGATGATCGCCAGCGCTCCGTCCTCGGTGGCGATGGTGCCGCGAAGCTCCAGATTGAGGCGCGTGTCCGGGGCGTCTACCGGATCCAGCTCCACCAGCGTCGTGGAGGTGTCAAAACGGCCAAACAGATGGGCATTGACGATATAGTCGATGTTGGCATCGCCCTCGGCGCCGATCGTCGCGCGCCCGCCGCTCCCCGCAGCCGACACGGTAACCGGTGGCGGCTCGCTGACCGGCACCAGCATCCAGATGATCCGCGCCAGCTGCCAGGCGATCATCGCCACCAGCAGCAGCGCTACCCATGGGGGCAGGACCGCCGACGCCTTCAGCCAGATCTGCTGGGGCGGTTGCTGGAAAAATTGCGTTGTGCGTGCGGCCAGGTCGGTCACAGTAAAAATCTTTTTAAAAATACCGATTTGCATTGGCCGGGAAAGGGGGCCGGCAGCCTGATCGAATGATAATCGGAGCCCAGTGACGGTCACAAGTGCCGGTTAATGCAAGCCTTGTCATAATCCCACCCGGACCCGGTACAATTGAGATGCCAGGCCACGTTAGCATTGGAGCGATATCGGGGCAGCGATTGACGATGGGAGACAAGGAACAACCGATCGGACCGGATCACGGCCTGGTGCTGGAAGAAGCCAGACCCAAGCTGAAGCGTCCGTCCATGTATCGAGTCATCCTGCTCAATGATGATTTCACTCCCATGGAGTTCGTGGTAGAGATACTGCAGGAGTTTTTCAATCTGGACCGCACCAGCGCTACGCGTGTCATGCTGGAGGTACACACCAAGGGACGCGGGGTGGCCGGGGTGTACACCTACGAAATCGCCGAGACCCGGGTCGCTCAGGTTAACGGATATGCGCGGCAACACCAGCACCCCTTGCTCTGCACCATGGAAGAGGCCTAAGCGATGCTAAGCAGCGAACTCGAGTTTTGTCTCAACGAAGCGTTCCGCAGCGCGCGCGATAAACGGCATGAGTTCATGACCGTCGAGCATCTGCTGCTGGCGCTGCTCGAGGTGCCTGGCGTGATCGAGGTGCTGCGCGCCTGCAATGCAGATGTAGGCCGGCTGCGCGTGGAACTGGTCAACTTTATCGACGAGACGACACCGCGGCTGCCCGAGGATGACGAACAGGAGGTCCAGCCTACGCTGGGTTTCCAGCGGGTCCTGCAGCGCGCGGTATTCCACGTACAATCCAGCGGCAAACGCGAAGTCTCGGCCACCAACGTGCTGGTGGCGATCTTTGGCGAGAAACAGTCCCATGCGGTCTATCTGCTGGGCATGCAGGATGTCACGCGTCTCGACGTGATCAATTTTATCTCCCACGGTCTGAGCAAGATCGAGGAGGAGGGCGAGCCAAGCCAGGAAGCCGGCAACGCGGAAGCCCCTGCCGAGGGCGAGGCGGGCGGTGACCCGCTGGAGAAATACACCAGCAATCTCAACCGGCTCGCCCGCGAAGGCAAGATCGACCCGCTGATCGGGCGTCAGCTGGAAATCGAGCGCACCGTCGAGATCCTCTGTCGTCGGCGCAAGAACAACCCCTTGTATGTGGGCGAAGCCGGCGTCGGCAAGACCGCGCTGGCCGAGGGCCTGGCGCTGATGATCGAGGAGCAGCGCGTACCGGACGTACTCTCGGACTGCACCATCTATGCGCTGGATATGGGCTCATTGATCGCCGGGACCAAGTATCGGGGCGACTTCGAGAAGCGTCTGAAAGGCGTAATCTCCGCGCTGGGTGACAAGCCGGGCGCGATCCTCTTTGTCGATGAGATCCATACCGTCATTGGCGCAGGTGCCGCGTCGGGAGGCGTGATGGATGCGTCGAATCTGATCAAACCGGTGCTGGCCAACGGGCAATTGCGCTGTATCGGCTCGACCACTTATCAGGAATACCGGGGCATTTTCGAGAAGGATCACGCACTGGCGCGCCGGTTCCAGAAGATCGACGTGCCGGAGCCATCGATCGAAGAAACCGTGGAGATCCTCAGGGGGCTGCGCTCACGTTTCGAGGAGCACCATGGCGTGGTCTACAGCGAGGACGCGCTGCGCGCCGCGGCAGAACTCTCGACTCGCCATATCAACGATCGCCATCTGCCCGACAAGGCCATCGATGTCATCGATGAGGCCGGCGCCAGCCTGCGTCTGCAGTCGGTCGACGTTGATCAGCCGGAGGTGACGACGGAACTGGTCGAGACGGTCGTCGCCAAGATGGCACGGATCCCGCCGAAGACCGTGTCCGCATCGGATCGTGACTTGCTGCGCAATCTCGAGCGGGATCTGAAGCTGGTGATCTTCGGTCAGGATCAGGCCATCACCACGCTTGGTTCGGCGATCAAGATGGCCCGTTCTGGCCTGCGCGACGCCGAGAAACCGGTGGGTGCTTTCCTGTTCTCCGGGCCGACCGGCGTGGGCAAGACCGAGGTCACGCGGCAGCTCGCGATGTGCCTGGGTATCGAGCTGATACGTTTCGACATGTCCGAATACATGGAGCGGCACACTGTCTCCCGCCTGATCGGTGCACCGCCGGGCTATGTAGGTTATGACCAGGGTGGTCTGCTCACCGAGGCGGTGACCAAGAACCCCCATTGCGTGCTGCTGATGGACGAGATCGAGAAGGCCCATCCGGAGGTGTTCAATCTGCTGCTGCAGGTGATGGACCACGGCACCTTGACCGACAACAACGGCCGCAAGGCTGATTTCCGCAATGTGATCATCGTGATGACCACCAATGCCGGCGCCCAGGAGATGAGCCGGGCCTCGATCGGATTTACCGAGCAGGATCACAGCACCGACGGCATGGAGGCAATCCGCAAGCTGTTTACTCCGGAGTTCCGCAACCGGCTGGACGGCGTGATCCAGTTCCAGTCGCTCGACCGGAACACCGTGGTGCGGGTGGTGGACAAGCTGATTGTCGAACTGGAGGCTCAGCTACAGGACAAGCTGGTTACGCTGGAGCTGGACGATGCGGCCCGGGCGTGGATCGCCGATCGTGGCTATGACGTCAAGATGGGTGCGCGGCCGATGTCGCGGGTGATCCAGGAGCACATCAAACGACCGCTGGCAGAAGAGCTGCTGTTCGGGACGCTGGCCGAAGGCGGACATATCCGTATCGCGGTGGCGCCCGATGGCGACTCGCTGCTGCTTGAAACCCAGGATCAGGAATCGCCGGTGCCGGCGGACGGATAGCCGCGGGACGGTCAGCGGGTGCGGTAGACGATGCGGCCCTTGCTCAGGTCGTAAGGGGTCAGTTCCACCGTGACCTTGTCGCCGGTGAGGATGCGGATGTAGTGCTTGCGCATCTTGCCCGAGATATGGGCCGTGACCACGTGTCCGTTCTCGAGTTCGACCCGGAACGTTGTATTGGGCAGGGTCTCCACGACCTTGCCTTCCATCTGAATTGCTTCTTCTTTCGCCATGTACCAGTTGGTTCTTGCCGGGCTAAGCCCGAAAGCGGGCGCATTGTGCAGAATCCCGGCCGGCATTGCAATTTGGCCCCTGCGGCTTTCAATCGCCGGCGCCGCCATCGAACAGATGCCGCGGCGCGACCGGAGCCTGGGCCCAATGCATCGGCGCCGCGGGCTCATTACACCAGACTCGTATATGTTCGACGAACTCTAGCCGGGGCATCTCGTGGCTGCCGAGACTGGCCAGATGTGCGGAACTTAGCTGGCAGTCGATGATCCGGAAGCGGTGTCGCTCCAGCAGTCGACTGAGACAGGCGAGCGCGATTTTCGATGCGTCGGTGGCTGCGCTGAACATGGATTCCGCAAAGAACACGCGACCCAGAGCGACACCATAGATGCCGCCGACCAGCGACTCACCCTGCCAGACTTCGAGCGAGTGGGCGTGGCCGAGCCGGTGCAGGCGCAGATAGGCTCGGGCCATGGCCGGCGTAATCCAGGTGCCGATGCCGGGGCCGCGGTCAGCGCACCCGGCTACCACCTCAGCGAAGTTTTTGTCGACAGATACCGCATAGCTGTCTCCGCGCAGGCGGCGTCCGAGGCGGCGTGAGATATGCAGTTCCCGCGGCCATATCACCGCGCGGGGATCCGGAGACCACCACAGGATAGGTTGTCCTTCCTCGTACCAGGGGAAGATGCCTCGGCGATACGCGGACAGCAGCCGCTTTGGACTCAGGTCGCCGCCCGCAGCCAGCAGCCCGTTTGGCTCGCCAAGGGCCCGCGCCGTGTCGGGGAACCATTCTTCATCCGGCGCCGGTCGCAGCCATGGGATCACTCCGGCTCTGCTCCAGTATCGCGGTGCGGAGACTCCGTGTCCCGACGGAACGGCAGTTGCTCGCGCGACTGGCGCAGATAAGTCTCCAGCCACTGGCGTTCCAGCGCCAGATGGTTGCCGATGGCGGTGGCGAATACCGGATCGCGGAGCCAGTGTGCAGAGCAGGTGGCGGTCGGCTCGAATCCACGGCGCAGCTTGTGCTCACCCTGAGCGCCGGGCTCGAACCGGGCCAGTCCGTGTTCGATGGAGTAGTCGATGCCCTGATAAAGACAGGTCTCGAAATGCAGGCTGTGATAGCGCTCGCTGCACCCCCAGTAACGGCCGTAAAGCGTGTCGTCATCACGCAGGCAGATGGCGCAGGCCACGGGCACCCCATCCTGCAGCGCCAGGATCAACAGCAGGGACTCAGGCATATCCTGGTGCAGCTGTGAGAAAAAGCGGCGGCTCAGGTATGGGCTCTGACCGCGTTCGAGGAAGGTCGCGGCGTGCATCAGATAGACCTGATCCAATAACGCAGGCGTGATCTCGTCGCCTTCGACTCTGCGGAAGCCGATGCCGGCGTCGCTGACCCGGCGGCGCTCACGCCGGACCTTCTTGCGACGATCGGAGCGGAAGCGCGCGAGAAAGTCATCAAAGCAGGCGTAGTCGCGGTTGCGCCAGTGATATTGGCAATCCTTGCGCGGCGACAGGCCCAGCGCTTCCAGCTCGGCGATCGTGTCGGGTGGCGGGAACAGGATATGCAGCGAGCTGGCGTCCTCGGTGACCGCGGCGATCCGCGCGGTTTCGATCAGGCGGGCGCCGGCCCGGTTGCGGTCGACACCTGCGGCCACCAGCAAGCGCGGCCCGCTGATCGGCGTGAACGGCACACAGCTGACGAGCTTTGGATAGTACTCCCGGCCGCTGCGTTCGTAGGCGTGAGCCCACGCGTGATCAAACACGAACTCGCCCCAGGAGTGGTCCTTCAGATAGCACGGCATCGCCGCCAGCAGCCGACCCTGATCGTCGTGGAGTAACACATGGCGGGGGATCCAGCCGGTGGCCTCGCAGGCGCTGCCGCTGCTCTCGAGTGCGGTCAGGAACTCGTGGCGTAAAAACGGCGAACCGCCCGCATCGAGGGCATTCCACGCGGTCCCCGCCACTTCGCCGATCGAGTCGAGGATGCGAGGCGTGGCCGATTCCGCTGCGCTCACGATTCAGACGGCGGCGGCAGCGGGCGTCTCCGCGTGGGCGTCTCCCGATTCGGCCAGCGCGTCGAGATACTTCTCGGCGTCGAGGGCCGCCATACAGCCGGTCCCCGCCGAGGTCACGGCCTGCCGGTAGATCTGGTCCATGACATCACCGGCAGCAAATACGCCGGGCACGCTGGTCGCGGTGGCATCGCCCTTGAGACCGGATTTGACGCGGATGTAAGCCCCCTCCATCTCAAGCTGACCGTCGAATATGCCGGTATTCGGTGCGTGGCCGATGGCGATGAATACGCCGGTCAGCGCGATCTCCCGGGTTTGCGCCGGATCCTTGGTGCTTTGGACACGGATCCCGGTCACGCCGCTGTCATCGCCCAGGACTTCGTCCAGCACGTGGTCCCATAGCAGGGTCACATTGCCGCTCTCGCCGGCGCGATCGAACAGACGCTGCTGCAGGATCTTCTCGGCCCGCAGGCTGTCGCGACGGTGTACCAGCGTGACCCGGGACGCGATGTTTGACAGATACAGGGCTTCCTCGACCGCGGTGTTGCCGCCACCAATCACCGCTACCTCCTGGTTGCGATAAAAGAAGCCGTCGCAGGTCGCGCAGGCCGATACACCGCGGCCCTTAAACGCCTCTTCCGATGGCAGGCCCAGATACCTGGCCGTGGCCCCGGTGGCGATGATCAGCGCGTCGCAGGTGTACTCGCCGCTGTCACCCTTGAGCAGGAAGGGCCGGCGCTTCAGATCGGTGGTGTGGATGTGGTCAATCACGATCTCGGTATCGAAGCGTTTCGCGTGCTCGAGCATCCGCTCCATCAGCCCGGGCCCCTGCAGGCCCTCTGGGTCACCGGGCCAGTTCTCGACGTCAGTGGTGGTCATGAGCTGGCCGCCCTGTTCGATACCGGTGACGAGCACCGGCTGCAGATTGGCCCGCGCCGCATACACAGCGGCGGAGTATCCGGCCGGGCCGGAGCCGAGTATCAGGAGTCGGCAATGACGGGTCTTGCTCATGATTGATATGTTCCTTTTTCCTGGCGCGATTTTCCTGGCGCGTCTGGGCCTACGATATATGTCCGTTCCGTGACCGGTCGATCGCCTGGCATGAGCCTCGCCTGCATGGACTCCCCGTGCCAACGTGAGCTGGCAGAGGTCAGGCGGGGATCGGGCAGATGACAGCGCGGCCAATGGTATGTAAAAAGGCGTTGCGATCAAAGGCGGGCCGCGATCAGGCGGCCCGCTCCGGCTTGTGAAGGCCTGCGTTATCGTTTAGAGTTTGCGCTTCATAAACAATAACTTGGAACGACAAGTTTTAGTGAGTTCGTAAATTGGCACGTGCATCACAGGCTAGCGGCCGAGGCGCCATCCTCGGTCTTTCCACCCATCGGGCCCTGCGCGAAGGCGCGTTATGGATCTTCACCGCGCTGGCGCTGATCCTGTTTGCTGCCCTGGCGACCTATGAGCCTCAGGACCCTGGCTTTTCATTTACCGGCGCCGATGAGCGGGTGACCAACGCCATCGGTCCGGTTGGCG
>JBATKC010000320.1:0-2344 GCA_049669065.1 Gammaproteobacteria bacterium | reverse complement strand
GGACCGGCCGGGTGACCGGACGGCCCGACCCTCAGGGTCGTTGCTGGAATGACGCCGAGGGCCTGGCGCAAAAGGTTTGGGGACAAAGGCTTATGACCAAGTCGGAACTCATCGAGTCCATCGCGCGCAAGCAGAAGCACCTGCCGGCCAAGGATGTCGAGCTGGCCGTCAAGCACATGCTGGACGTGATGAGCGACAGCCTCTCGGCGGGCGAGCGGATCGAAGTGCGTGGCTTTGGCAGCTTCTCTTTGCACTTCCGTCCGCCGCGCATGGGCCGCAATCCCAAGACTGGCGAAGCGGTCGCACTGTCGGGCAAATACGTACCGCATTTCAAGCCCGGCAAGGACCTGCGGGAGCGGGTCAATCAGGGACGCGACAACCCCATTCGCAGCTGATTCGTCCTGGTCTGGCCGAACGCTGCTGGACGTTTTCGCAAGGAGACGATGGCGTCCCTGAAGCGCCGGAATGGTGGCCCATGAGCATGCTGCGTAAATTATTCCTGATCCTGATTCTGATCGCTGCATTGACGGTAGCGGGCGGGTTCGCCTGGCTCAATCCCGATCCGGTCAAGCTGGATCTCGGTTTTGCGGTCGTCGATGTGGCGGTCTCGTATGTGCTCATCACATGTGTGGCGATCGGCTGGCTACTCGGGCTGCTGACCGCATCCGTCTGGCTGATGCGCGCGCTGCGCGAGAAACGGCGCTTGAACCGATCGGTGCGTAAAGCCGAAGCCGAGGTAGAGAACCTGCAAAAGCTGCCGCTAGCGGATGGCGGCTGACTCCGCGCTGCTGCTTATCCTCCTGTTTATGGCGGCAGCCGCGGCTGGCTGGTATGTCGCCCGGCGCACCACGCCCGGTATAGGACGTAGTGGTCCAGAGCACGAGCTCAACGCCGACTACTTCGCCGGTCTCAATTTTCTGCTGAATGAAGAGCCGGACAAGGCGCTGGAAGTGTTCGTACGCATGGTGGACGTGGACAGCGACACCATCGAGACGCATTTCGCGCTGGGCAATCTGTTCCGCCGTCGCGGCGAGGTCAATCGCGCCATCCAGATCCACCAGAATATCTTCGAGCGCAAGGAGCTGCCGAGACCACATCGGGAGCAGGCGCTCAGAGCTTTGGCGGAAGACTATCTGAAGGCAGGACTGCTCGATCGTGCGGAAGCATATCTGAAACAGCTGGCCGACCGGCCTGCGTATCGGCGTGAGGCGCTGGAGCGTCTGGTGTTGATCTACGAGCAGGAGCGAGAGTGGGAGCAGGCGATAGCCATCCGCGATCGGCTCGCCGATGAGACCCATACCGGTCGCAGTCCGGTGGTGGCGCATTATTTTTGCGAGTTGGCGCAAAAGGCGCTCGCCGGCGATAACCCGGAGCAGGCACTGGAGTATCTGCGGCGGGCCAGGGCGGCCGATCGGGATAATCTGCGGGGCGCTATCCTGAGAGCCGGCATCGCAGAGCGCGACGCCGACTTCAAGCTGGCATCCCGGCTCTATCGCCGGGTGATGGAGCAGGACCCGGGATTCGCGCCGCTCACCCTGCCTGCATTGAGACGCTGCCATGAGGCCATGGGCGATCGCGCGGGTCTGGGCAAACTGCTTGCCGCGATGGTGTCCGAGCACCCGGGGCTCAAGGCCGGACTCGCCTATGCGGCTATCGTCGATGAGGGATTCGACGATCCGATCACCCGCGAGTGCATCGCCGATTTTATCCGGCGCAATCCGATGTTGACGGAGCTGATGAGTACGCTGCGTCCGGATGCCGTCAGCGACGCAGACAGTGAGCACGGGTTGCGGCAGATCACCCGCGCCCTGCGCATGCTCGCCGCTTCCAATCCGAGCTATCGCTGCGAGAATTGCGGTTTCTCCGGCACGGTGTTGCAGTGGCAGTGTCCGACCTGCAAGAACTGGGATTCGACCCGGCCGACTGCCAGCTTCAGATTCGAGGCCAATCTCGGCGTGCCGCGGCTCGCGCGCTGAAATCTCCCGGTTCACGCCAGATATCCGGGGCTCCGCCGGCGGCCGGTCGCGCCTAGGCTGATTGCTCTGGCCGTGTCTGCGGTCGGGTAATCAAGCAAGGAGTCACATCATGTTGTCTGTCAGAACCTGGCTTGCCGCCGCAAGCCTTTTCGCCTCGTCACTGGCCACTGCGGGTCCGGTGGATATCAACAACGCCAACGCCGAGATGCTGGCACAGGAACTGGAGGGTATCGGGCCCGCCCGGGCCCGCGCGATCGTCGCCTATCGCGAGGCCAATGGCGCGTTCACCAGCGCTGATCAGCTGCTTGAGGTTCAGGGCGTCGGTCCCCGGGTGCTCGATATCAACCGCGACAATATCCGCCTCGAGC
>JBATKC010000319.1:0-39570 GCA_049669065.1 Gammaproteobacteria bacterium | reverse complement strand
CCGCAGCTCCGGCAAGATGGGCTTTGCGGTAGCCGCCGCGGCCCGCGCCGCCGGCGCCGAGGTGGTGCTGATCAGCGGGCCGGTGCATCAGCCGACGCCCTACGGCGTGACGCGGCTGGATGTGGAGACCGCCGAGGAGATGTTGCGGGCGACCTCCGATGCCGTCGTCGATGCGGATATATTTATCGCCGCTGCCGCGGTCGCGGATTATCGTCCTCGTGAGGCGTCCGAACACAAGATAAAGAAAACGGGTGAGGCGATGGATCTGCACCTGACCCGGGCGCCGGACATCCTCGCTAACATTGCCGCCACTAAACCGCGGCCGTTCGTTGTCGGCTTCGCCGCCGAGACCCGGGACCTGGAAACCAACGCGCGCAAAAAGCTGGAAGCCAAGGATCTGGATCTGATCGCCGCCAACCTGGTGGGTCCGGGCGTCGGCTTTGATTGCGACGACAACGCGCTGCTGGTGTTGTGGAGCGACGGCCAGCATCAGATCGCGCCCGCCAGCAAGCGCCAGCTGGCCGAGCAGCTGATGGATTTCATCACCACGCGACTGCCGCCGACAAAGGACTGAGACCATGCAGGTAATCCAGCTAAAGATCCTCGATCCGCGTCTGGGGACCGAGTTTCCGCTGCCCGACTATGCCACCGAGGGCTCAGCCGGCGTGGATCTGCGCGCCTGCCTCGATACCGCGATCACCGTGGAACCCGGCGCGACCACGCTGATCCCCAGCGGTATGGCGATCCACATCGGCGATCCGTCGCTGGCGGCGGTGTTGTTGCCGCGATCAGGGCTGGGCCACAAACACGGTATCGTGCTGGGCAACCTGGTCGGACTGATCGACTCTGACTACCAGGGTCAGGTATTCGTTTCGTGCTGGAATCGTGGCGCCACGGCCTTCACTATCGAACCCGGTGAGCGGATCGCCCAGATGGTGCTGGTACCGGTAATCCAGGCGCATTTTGAGGTGGTCGAGGACTTCGAGATATCCGACCGTGGGGCCGGCGGTTTCGGCCACTCGGGCCGGCACTGATGAGCTAGCGGGATTCGCTGACCGCCGCTTCCGGCGATACCGAATCCTCGGCCGGTAGCCCCTCGGGCAGACCCTTCAGCTCGCGGAATCGGGAGATATCGTTGGCGAACTTGTCCTCGATCACGCGCTGCTCGGATGTGTTGCGCGCCACCCGATCTTCATAGACCTGGATCGAGTCCTTGACCTGCTGGATGTCAAACATCACATCGACGGGCGGATCGATGCTCTCGCCGGTGTCCGGGTCCACGCTGGCCTCGGCGGCCAGTGCTTCGAGCTCGCCCAGCCGATCGTTGAGGTTGCCGATATAACGCATGGTGACTTCCTGCCGCGCCTTGAGCTGGTCGACGCGCCGATCCCGGACCCTCTCGATCTCCTCCACCGTCAGATAAGTCTTCAGCAGGATTCGGTCCTGCTCGTCCTGCTGTGCCTTGGCGAGATCTTCGGTGTCCTCTTCCGGAGCTTCGCCGGTTCCAAACACCTGATCGGCGTATTCCGGCGGCACGCTGTCTCCATAATGGACATTGCCGTCTTTGTCGGTCCATTTGAATACCTTGCCTGCGCCGGTCAGCGTAAGCAGGGCGATGAGGGTCAAGCAGAGTAGCGCGGCTCGTTTCATGGGTCAGGATATAGCACAACCGGCTCGCCGGAAGCGAGAGGAGGGTCTCATTTCAGATGCCGTAGCGTTCGCGATAACGCTGCACGGCAGGCAGATGCGCTGCCAATTCCGGGGTCTGTTCAAGATGGGTGATCAGGTCCTTCAGTTCGATGATGCGGACAACTGGCGCGCCAAGCGCGGCTTCGATCTCCTGCACCGCCGATGTCGAACCCTGACCCCGTTCCTGGCGGTCGAGCGCAATCAGCACCCCGGCCGGCGTCGCGCCGCTGTGGACGATCAGATCGACGGAACTACGGATCGCGGTGCCGGCGGTGATCACGTCATCCACGATCATCACGCGTCCGGCTAAGGCCGCGCCGACAATGCTGCCGCCCTCGCCGTGATCCTTGGCTTCCTTGCGGTCGAAGGCGAAGGGCAGATCACGATCATGCACGTCGGCCATCGCCGCGGCGGTGGCCGTTACCAGCGGGATGCCCTTGTAGGCGGGGCCGAACAGCATGTCGAACTCAACCGCCGAGTTAACCAGCGCTTGCGCGTAAAAGCGGCCCAGCTGCAGCACCGCGTCACCGGTATTGAACAGGCCGGCATTAAAAAAATAGGGGCTGAGGCGGCCGGATTTGAGCTTGAACTCGCCGAATCTCAGCACGCCGCGATCGAGGCAAAAACGGATGAAATCCTGCTGGTAGTCCTGCATCGCGCGGCGCTTCCCGTTGCGTCTGCGCCGCGGGCCGGCGCGGTTCTGTATCATACACGCACCCTCCGTTCCGGACCCCTCCATGCGCGTTATTTCTCTCAATGCAAACGGTATCCGTTCAGCTGCCCGCAAGGGTTTTTTCGAGTGGCTGCCCGGCACCGATACTGATCTCGTCTGCATCCAGGAGACCAAGGCGCAGGAACATCAGCTGGATCACGGCGTGTTCCGGCCCGATGGCTATCATTGCCATTACTTCGATGCCGAGAAGAAGGGCTACAGTGGCGTCGCTATCTATTCGCGCCGCCCGCCGGACAAGGTCATCCGCGGTCTCGGCGTAGAGGAATTCGATCGTGAGGGCCGTTATATCGAAGCTCGCTTCGGCAAGTTGTCCGTGGTCTCGCTGTATCTGCCCTCGGGTTCGTCCAGCGAGGAGCGCCAGCAGGCGAAATTCCGTTTCCTCGATTTTTTTATGCCCTATCTGCGCAAGCTGCGGCGCCGCCGGCGCGAGTACATCCTGTGTGGCGACTGGAACATCGCGCACAAGAAGATCGATCTGAAGAACTGGCGCGGCAATCAGAAGAACTCCGGCTTCCTGCCAGAGGAGCGGGCCTGGATGGATGAGCTTTACGGGCGGGCCGGCTTTGTCGACGCATTCCGTGTCGTGAACCCGGAGCCGGATCAATACACCTGGTGGTCCAATCGCGGCCGGTCCTGGGACAAGAACGTGGGCTGGCGCATCGACTATCAGGTCACGACGCCGGGTCTGCGCCCAGCGATCAGCGGCGCCGATATCTACAAGACACAACGATTCTCGGACCACGCGCCGCTGATCATCGATTACGACATGGGCCTGGAGTCGTACTGAGATGAGGGCCACGCTGGCGGGCTGGTGGCGGGCCGCGGCGGTCTATCGGCATCCGCGCGTCGCGGCCATGTTGTTCCTCGGCTTCTCTGCCGGCTTGCCGTTCCTGCTGGTGTTTTCGACCCTGTCTGCCTGGCTCAGGGATCAGGGCATCGAGCGCAGCACCATCGGTTTCTTTGGCTGGGTCGGGATCATGTTCTCGATCAAGGTGTTGTGGGCGCCGATCGTGGACCGTCTGCCGCTGCCGCTGTTGACCCGGGCTCTGGGCAAACGGCGCAGCTGGATGTTGGTGGCCCAGATATCCATCGCCCTCGGGGTGACTGCGATGGCTGCGACCGACCCCACAGAGGGGCTGACACGGCTCGCGTTGCTGGCGGTATTCGTCGCGTTCGCCTCCGCGACACAAGATGTGGCGATCGATGCCTGGCGTGTCGAGGCGGTGGAAGTCGAGCGCCAGGGCGCGATGGCCGCCAGCTATATCTTTGGCTATCGGCTCGCGCTGCTGGTGGCCGGTGCCGGCGCATTCTATATCGCCGATTTCGCCAGCTGGGCGGCAGCCTACCGGGTGATGGGCGCGTTGATGGTGGTCGGTATCGTGACCACTCTGCTGGTGGCAGAACCGGATCACCGGGTCAGCCCGGCCACCAGGGAGATGGAACAGCGCATGGCGGATGCGATCGCGCGCTTCGCCCACCTGCCGGGCCCGGCGCAGCGGCTGGCAGCCTGGTTCTCGGGCGCCGTGGCAGCGCCGTTTCTCGAATTCTTCCGCCGCAATGGCACCGCGGCGCTGGTGATCCTCGCGCTGGTCGGTCTGTACAAGGTCTCGGACCTGATCATGGGCATCATGGCCAACCCGTTTTATATCGATCTGGGCTTCTCAAAGAGCGAGATCGCGACCGTGGCCAAGGTATTCGGTTTCGCGATGACCATCACCGGCACCGCGATCGGCGGCGTGCTGGTGGCGCGGATCGGTCTGATGCGTTCGCTGTTGACCGGCGCGGTGATGGTGGCCACGACCAATCTGTTGTTTATGGTGCTGGCGCGGGTCGGTCCCGATCTGTGGATGCTGGCCGTGACCATCAGCGCTGACAATCTCAGTGTCGGCGTGTCCAGCGTCGCGCTGATCGCCTATCTCTCCAGTCTGACGAATCGCGCCTATACCGCGACGCAATATGCGTTATTCAGCTCGTTGATGACGCTGCCGGGTCAGTTTATCGGCGGTTTTTCAGGGATCGTCGTCGACGCCATCGGCTATGCCAACTTCTTTGTCTATGCGGCCTGCGCCGGGCTCCCGGCCATCGGGCTGGTGTTATACCTGATGCGGCGGCCGCCGATCGCCCCGGATCCGCCTGCTGCCTGAGCCGCTAATGCAGCGGCCGATCCGGCGTCGTCGACTGGTCCGCCGGTGCCGCGTGGTGCAGGACCATCAGCCAGCCCTCCGGCGTGAACTGAAATACATTGGTGACCGACAATATGGCGCTCGCTTCGCTCTCCACCCGCAGGTGTTCGGTGCCGGTCCGCACCACAAGCTGCTCGCTGGCAAACTCTGTCTCGAGCTGGAAGCGGATATCAAAAGTGGCGCCGGTCTGAAGGATGCCGTGCCAGCTTTCCATCACCGCCGCATAGCCGTACAGGCCGGCGTGCCCCGGATGGATACAACTTACCGCCGGCGCGTCCAGCCATAGCGCGGCCATGGCCGCGACATCACCGTGGCTAAAGGCCCGGTAGAATTCGGCTTCAGCGGCCTCGACCGAGCTGTGGCTCATGAATGACCGGGCCGGTTCGAGCCGCAGCGGGATCGTGACGGGAGATGACCGTGTCCAGAGTAGTCGTCTGCGCGCTGAGCGAATTGGCCGATGGCGGTGCGCGGGGGTTCGAATTCCAGACCAGCGAGGGTCTGCGCGAGGGTTTCGTGGTGCGCCGTGGTGAGTGCCTGGTCGCCTATCGCAACGTCTGCCCGCATCTTGGCAATCCCCTCAACTGGAAGCCCGACGCGTTCCTGACGCGCGCCAGAGATCAGATCATGTGTTCCGTGCATGGCGCCGTATTCGAGATCGAAACTGGCTTGTGCGTCGGCGGCGCCTGTCTGGGCCGGTCGCTGACGGCTATCCCCGTGGAGTTGGTGGGCGCTCAGGTGGTCGTCGATCCGACCGGCGGATAATTATTCGGCCTGATCGAGATAGTCGAGCGGATCGGCCCAGTCTTTCTTGCCGACGCGTTCGATCTCCGCGCAATCCTCGGGCTCGATATCGAGCGATCCCGAGTAATCCTCCGGCGCTTCCGCCGGCTGGAACAACGATTGATGCCAGACTTCCAGATCTACCTCCGCGACGGTGCCGTCGAAAAATTGGATCTCGATGGTGCCATCTTCGTCGTCGATGGCCACGATTTCGAACAGCTGCCCGTTGGTCTTTTGATACCAGTCGCCGATGATGGGTATTGCTACGGCCATTGTGTGTTCCCCGAATACGGGCGCACTGCTATCCTTGGCGCCCCTTTTGGCCCGGGTCTGATTTCCCGGGCCCTTGACTCCTTTATAGCGCAGCCAGCACGCTGCGCAAAATCCGCTCGGAGATTGGCGCAGAGCAACATGGCCGAACAGCTGATCAAGACCTTTATCGTCTTCTTCGTGGTCATCGAGCCGGTGTCGCTGGTACCCATGTTCGGCGCGCTCACGCGCGGCGGAGAGGCCAGTTACCGGCGGCGTATGGCGTTCAAATCCATAGGGATTTCGACGCTGATCTTTATCGGCTTTGCGCTCGCCGGTGACTTTGTCCTGAAGGCACTTGGGATCAGTGTAGACGCATTCAAAATCGCCGGCGGGCTGCTGCTGTTTATGTTGTCGGTGGACATGGTGTTCGCGCGTCAGTCCGGAATGCGCTCGACCACGGTGCGCGAACAGGACGAAGCGCGCTACCGGGAAGACATTTCGGTGTTCCCGATGGCATTCCCGCTGATCGCCGGGCCCGGTTCGCTGGCTACCCTGTTGTTGTTTGTCGTCGATGCGCGCGGTGATCTGCAGCAATGGGCAATGTTGATGGGTGTCGTCCTCGCGGTGCTGCTGGTCACCCTGATATTGCTGTTATCGACCACATGGGTGATGCGGGTGCTGGGACAGACCGGCGCCAACGTGATCAGCCGCTTACTGGGCGTGGTGCTATCGGCGCTGGCGGTGCAGTACGTGGTCGATGGCGTCAGCAATCTGCTGGCGGGCTGAGCGCCGTGTCGTTGCGGCGATAGAGCAGATCCCTTACCTCATGACCAAGACGCATACCGCGCCGCTCGAACTTGGTCTGCGGCCGGTCTGCGCACGCGTCCGGTATCCCGGTTGCGGGGTCTGTATCGAACCACACGCAGACGTCAGTCAATTCAGCCATGTGCTCCGCATAGGGCGCCCAATCCGTGGCCATGTGCAACAGGCCACCTGGTCGTAGCGCCAACGCTACTTTGCGCAAGAACGCGGGCTGGACGATACGCCGCTTGTGATGGCGCTTCTTCGGCCAGGGATCGGGGAAGAACAGGTGGACCTGATCGAGGCAGGCGGGCGGCAGCCAGCGATCCAATACCTCTACCGCATCGTGACAGATGATGCGGACGTTATCGATGCCTCGATCCTCGAGGGCCAGCAGCAGATGGCCGACACCGGGCTCGTGAACCTCGATACCGAGACAATCCATCTCCGGGTGGGCGGCGGCGAAGCCGGCCAGCGCCTCGCCGTCGCCAAAGCCGATTTCCAGCATGCGTAATCGATGCCGGCCAAAGACCCTATCCAGATCGAGGGGCGGGTCCGGCAGATCGATACCGTAACGCGGCCAGAGCTCGGTCATGGCGCGGGTTTGTGCGCGGGTAGTGCGCCCGGCCCGGCGCACAAAGCTGCGGATCTCGCGTCGGGGCGGATCGCCCATTCGCTAGAAGAACGCGCCGTCGATCGGTGACGAAGCCGTGGCGTAACGCTTGCGCGGGATGCGGCCGGCGATAAAGGCCTCGCGTCCTGCCTCGATCGCCTTGCGCATGGCCGAGGCCATCAGCACCGGGTCTCTTGCGCCGGCGATGGCGGTGTTCATCAGCACGCCGTCGCAACCCAGTTCCATGGCGATGGCCGCATCCGACGCGGTGCCGACACCGGCATCGACCAGGATCGGCACGTTCGCATCCTCGATGATGCTGAGGATGTTGTAGGGGTTGCGGATGCCGAGCCCCGAGCCGATGGGGGCGGCCAGCGGCATCACCGAGACACAGCCGATCTCTTCGAGGCGGCGGGCCATGATCGGGTCGTCATTGGTATAGACCATGACTTCGAAGCCATCTTTGACCAGGGTCTCGGCGGCCTCCAGCGTCGCGGTCACGTCCGGGAACAGGGTCTTTTCGTCACCCAGCACTTCGAGTTTGACCAGCTTGTGGCCATCCAGCAGCTCCCTGGCCAGACGGCAGGTGCGCACCGCGTCCTCCGCCGTAAAACAGCCGGCGGTGTTGGGCAGGATGGTGTAGCGATCCGGTGACAGGAAGTCGAGCAGGCTTGGCGCATCCGGATCCTGGCCGATATTGGTGCGGCGGATCGCCACAGTGACGATCTCGGCGCCGCTGGCCTCGATCGCCGCCCGGGTCTGATCGAAGTCCTTGTACTTGCCCGTACCGACCAACAGGCGGGAGCGGAACGTCCGCTCACCCACATGCAGTAGATCGGTGGTGCTGTCTGTATGGGCCGCGGGTGTCGCCATGGTGCTTGCGTACTCCTCGAAAATCTTTCAGCCGCCGCCGACCGCATGCACGATCTCGACCCTGTCGCCGGCGGCGAGGCCGTGGCTGGCGTACTGGCTGCGCGGGACGATCTCGCCGTTGACTTCCAGCGCCAGGCGCCGCTGACCCAGCCCCAGGGACTCGACCAGCTCGGCGGCGCTGATCTGTTCGGCCACCTGTCTTGTTTCACCGTTGACGATGATCTGCATGGGTTCAGCGCAGCTCCGAAACGATCCATCCATTCTACACGGCGCCGCCGGGGGCACGTAGAGCAGGGTGGGCTCATCCGGCAACAGGCCGGCGAGGGGCCAGACCACCCCCGGCCGCCGTACGCAGGGGAATCGTAGGCACCTAGGCGGCCCGGCTAACGGACGTAATAGGCGAGCGCGTTGGGGCTGAATTCGCGCGGATCCGCGCTCACCAGGAAACGGTAGGGTTTGCGCTTGTTGTCCAGCCCATCGACCAGATAACGGGCCTCTTTCAGGTCATGGAATACCTCGAGCGTCGAGAGATGCACCGGAACGGTGTAGTAATTCAAACCCATGGCCATCGACGTGCGCCAGAGATTGCCCTCGAGGTCATAGCTGTCGCTGGCAGCGATCTGCCAGCTGTCCTCGTCGATATAGAACACGCGCCGCGAGTAGACATGCCGCATATCCTCTTTGAGTCTGCCCTCGACCACCCACACCCGGTGCAACTCGAAGCGGACCAGGTCCGGGTCGACGTGGGAAGTCTGCAATATCTCCCGCGGCGAAACATCGGAGCTGTGGATGCGGTATGAGTTGTAGGGAATCAGCAATTCCCGCTTGCCCAACAGCGTCCACTCGTACATATCCGGAGCGCCGTTGTACAACTCGAACTGGTCTACCGTGCGCAGGCCGTCCGAGTTGCCGCCGGGCATGCCGTAATCGAATCTCGGCCGGCGCAGCACCCGTTTGAACGAGCGACGATAGATCCAGGCCTTGCGGGGATCCAGGGTCTGATCGATCGGCTCGATCACCAGTCCGCCATCCCCGGACAGGAATGCCGGTTCGATGGTGCGCGTTTTCAACGCCAGCATCAGATTCGGGTATTTACGCGTGAACGGCGTGGACTCCCTGACGCCATAGGGGAAGCCGAAATCCGCTTCCTGCACGATGAGGGTATAGCGCCCCTTCTGGGTGACCGCTGCCTGGCCGATGCTCCTTTGTACACGGATACCGCGCCAGCGCAGGTTGTGGTTCCAGATGAGTTCGACCCCGGTCCTGGGGATCGGGAACGGCGAACTGACCCGGGCGTTGCGGACGCCGCCCTTGCCCTCGGTAACGAGCTCGGCCTGGCTGGCGTTTTTTCTGATCGCTTCATAGACCCAGTCCGGGTAGGACGCGCTGCGGCGGCTGGGATAGACCGGCATCCGCCAGGTATCAGGGTGCGCCATCAACAGGGCCTTCTGGCCCTCGCTGAGCCGCCCGGCATACTGGTCCATGTTGTCCGCAGTGACGGTGTAGAGCACCGGGTCGTCGGGGAAGGGGTCGGTCTCGTGACGCCCGGGGTCATAGCCGGGCGGCGGTAGCGTGATCCCGCCGTCCCAGGCCGGGATACTGCCGTCAGTGTTACCCGCGCGTTCGGCGCCCAGCGGCGTAAACAACGCGCCACCCAGTTGTTCCGGCGTCGCTGTCGGGGTCTCGGCCCCCGGCGTATCCGCCATGAGGATCAGCGGACACAGCGCCGCCAATGCGATACCGATCCGCAACCGGTTCATAAGCCGTACCTCAGCTGCAGGCGGATGAAATCGCGATCCACCAGCGGATTCCCGGGCTCGCCGTCGAAGAAATTGGTATAGCTCAGATTCATCTGCCAGCGATTGATGTAGTCCAGACCGACGGCGAACGTGAGCGATTTCCGGTCTTCGCGGAACGCAGACAGGGGAGCCGGGGTGTTGCCCCTGACGTCATCGGTGAACAGCAGCTGGGGCTTGACGTTGAGACCGCCGAATACGCTGGTGTATTCCAGCTGGCCGAAGATCCGATAGCCCCAGGAATTCTCATCGCCGCCGCCCGGCGCCTGCAGCGGCACATCATTGCCGCCGGGGTAATCGCGGATGTGGATCCAGGCGCCATCCACGCCCAGCAGCGATTGAGTGGCACCCAGCCGGCGTCCGAACAACTGCACGGCGGACGCGGCGGTCTGGACCCGGTCGAGTTTGACGAATCCGCTGATCCGCTGGTCGGCGCCGAACACGCCCAGGGCATTGTCCTTGTAGCTGTCGTCGAACTGGACCGGTGAGAGGGACGCGTCATAGACCTCGTTCAGGGCCACCTGAAAGGGCGTGTCCCGGTGGTAGGACAACTCGGCAGCCAGCAGCGTCCCGGTGCGCAGGGTGGCCGTGTTGAAAGTCAGTCCGAACATCTCCAGCTCTTCCGGATACTCGGTGAAGTACCCGGCCTGACCGATGTACTGGTCGAGCACCAGGTCGCTGGCGGTGGCCTCGGCGGCCGCCTGCGCCTCCTCCGGTGACAATCCTTCACCCAGATAGACCGGTTCCAGGGTGGCCGCGACCGCGTCCACGTCCGCCTGGGTGGTGGCGTCGATGGCCGCCTGATCCGCCGTCAGCGTCCCGATCAACGGCAGCCGGCTGTGATAGCGCAGGTAATGCAGGCCGATCTTGAGCGCATTATTGCCCTGGGTGATCGCCATCACCGCCAGGCCGTATTGGCCTGTGTCCTGAGGGTCGTCCCGGAACCGTTCCGGATATTTGAAATAATCCGCGTCAAAGCCCAGCGTGCCTGCCGGCAGGTTGTAGGCCGTATCCAGATCCGTCCCCAGGTCGGAGAACTGGCCGCGGCCGATGGTGGCGAAATTCAGCCCCCCTTCGCCGATCAGATCGCTGGTGGAAAAGAACGACCCCACGGCCGGCAGCCGCAGCCGCTCCCATTCGTATTGGTAAAAGCCTTCGACCGCGAAGGTCTCGGTCACCTGGGCCACGCCCCACGCCATGCCCTGGGGCGTGCGCGCATCCCTGAGATCCCGGGCGGGCTGGAAAGCAGCGACCAGATCGATGGGGTTGATCGAGTCCACGCCATCGCGGACAAAGGTGACTTCGCCCCAGTTGATGACCTGGTCGCCGACGCGCAACTGCACCGGCAGGCCACCCCAGTTGAATTGTCCGCCGACAAAGAAATCCCGCATCTCGATATCCGAGCCGACTGCGTTCAACGTCGCATTGTCGAATTCCCGGTGCGGCCGGTTGCCGTCTTCCTGCTCGAAGTCGTAGAACGCGACGCTCCTGGCGAAGGCGTCAAAGTTGCGCCAGCTCAGATCCACCTCGCCGGTCGCCGCGACCATGTTGGAGACGATACCGGTGTCGTAATTGAGGTTGCCGTCATCCAGATTGGCGGTCCGGGCGTCGCCGCCGTTGGCGATGGCGATGAAATCCTTGTCGCGGCTTTCGGTGCGGTAGATCATGCCGTAGGACAGCGTCAGATCCAGCAGTGCCTCGACCGGCCCAGCCCGGACCGAGGCGGCCAGACTACCGCTGGACCACAATGCTACGCCGATCCAGCCGAGGATCCGCCAGACGCGGCGCGGCGTCACGGGCCGCCGGGCCTCGCCACAAGGCCGATCACGGCAAATCCGGGCTGGCAGCGATCGGCTCATGCCGGGATTTTGGCAGATGTGGGCGTAAGCCCCAATGCGCCGCCGGCTTTCGCGCTGCCCGGACCGCGGCCAAAGACTCATATCACCCTAATAGACGGGCGGCACCATGTGCCGCCCTTCCAGGGTAGCGCCGTCATCATAGGCACCTTCCGGCTTGCGCTTGCCGAGTTCGATCCTGTCGCCGGTCACGTCTTCATAGTCGATGCGGCCGAGCAGATGGGCGATGCAATTGAGCCGCGCCCGTCGTTTGTCGTCCGCCGGCACGATGGTCCAGGGGGAATACTCCAGATCGGTGGCGGCCAGCATATCGTCCCGGGCGCGGGAATAGTCGTACCAGCGCTGGAATGACGCCACGTCCATGGGACTCAGTTTCCAGATCTTGCGCGGGTCGTCGATACGCTCCCGGAACCGCTTTTCCTGGACATCCATACTGACATCGAGCCAGTACTTGAACAGCAGGATGCCCGAATCCACCATGGCCCGTTCCAACAGGGGCGTGTACTGGAGGAAGCGGATGTATTCCTCCCGGTTGCAAAAGCCCATCACCCGCTCGACGCCGGCCCGGTTGTACCAGCTGCGATCAAAGATCACCATCTCACCGGCGGACGGGAAATGCCGCATATAGCGCTGGATATACATCTGGGTCTTTTCCTGATCCGACGGCGCCGGCAGCGCCACCACCCGGAAGACCCGCGGGCTGACCCGCTCGGTGATGGCCTTGATCACGCCGCCCTTGCCGGCGGCGTCCCGGCCTTCGAACACGACGATGATCCGCAGGCCTTTCTGTTTGATCCAGAATTGCAGCTTGACCAGCTCCGCATGGAGCTTCTCCATTTCCTTTTCATAGCGCTTGCGGGACATGCGTTTGTCGTCGTGTTTTTTGTCCTTGCCCATCTGGATCTCCCCGGGGTTTCCACCGTCGCTCACCAATACTAGTTGCTTTCGGTGTGGCCATGCGACTGGTGGGTCATCTTCCGGCGCGGGCCGGGAATCCACCGGCTGGCCCTTGATCCTGGCACGAGTGAATGACGATCCGGGTAAGACAAAAAAAGCCGGACCGGATTTCTCCGGCCCGGCTTCAGGGGAGCGCCTACCTGAGTTCGAATTTACCGATGGCGGTTCGGTCGTATCGTCGTCAGCAGACGTGATCCCAGGAGCATCAGCAGGAACCACAGACCGGCGGAGCCGCTGCCGCCATCGCCGTCACCACCGGCCGTCGCATTGGCCACCAGCGGATTGGTCCCCAGGACCTTGACCTCGCGGCCATCGCTTTCGCCGTCATCGTCGGTGTCTGGGTCCAGCGGGTCGGTGCCGGCCGCCTGTTCTTCACCGTCGTCCAGATCATCGTCGTCGGTGTCCGAATCATTGGGATCGGTGCCGTCCTCGATCTCTTCGCCGTCGTCGACATCGTCGTCGTCGCTGTCGTGGTCCGCGGGGTCGGTCCCGTGGTCATCGACCTCTTCGCCGTCCTTCAGACCGTCGTCGTCGCTGTCGTCGTCGCGCGGATCGGTGCCGTAGCCGTGCTCGTCTTCGTCATCGATGCCGTCGTTGTCGTCGTCAGCGTCTTCATCGTCGTCGATGCCGTCGTTGTCGTCGTCGCTGTCTTCGTCATCGTCGATGCCGTCATCGTCGTTGTCATCGTCGAAATCGGCCAGATAGTCGGAGATGGCGATGATGTCCGAATCCGGCAGACAGACGAGGAACTGCATCTCGCTCTCTTCCTCGATCGCCTCGGCGGTCTCCTCCGCGTCGTCGCCGTGGACATCCTCGTCGTACGGACCACCGGAGCCGTCGGCGCCATGGCAACCGGCGCAGGCGGCGACATAGCGCCGTTCACCGGACGTATCCTGAGAATTCAGATACTCGGCCAGGGCGTCGATGTCGTCGTCGCTCAGCACGTTCTGCAGGAACTGCATCCCCGGCACGCCGTTGGGATAGAGGTCGGTGCCGTAGATGGATCCATAGATGGTGCAGCTGCGCGAGCCGGCCACCCGGCGTATGCCAGGCAGGTTCTCGTCATAGGGCGGATCGTCCCAGGGATCGCCGTGACAGCCGGCGCAGTTGGCCTGGTAGAGCGCCTCTCCGTCACTGCCGCCCGGGGCGGGATCGGTGACGGTGACCTCCGCGGTGTCGCTATCGGACAACTGGCCATCGTCAGTGACCGTCAGCGTCACCGTGTAGGTATCGGCTGCCGCGTAAGTGTGGCTGGTCGTCTCGCCGGAGCCCGAGTTGCCGTCGCCGAAGTCCCATTCGTAGGCGGTGATGGTGTTATCGCCGTTCGGGTCGGTGGAGCCGGCGCCGCTGAAAGCGATCGCCGCTCCCGTGTCTCCGCCGTAGGGGCCACCGGCATCGGCGACCGGCGGCGAGTTGACCGCAGGATCCGTGATGGTCGCGGTAGTCGTTGCCTCCGGGCTGTCGAGCAGACCGTCGTTGACCGTCAGCGTCACCGTATAGACCGCCGCTGCGGCGTAGATATGGCTGGGCGATTCCAGATTACTGCTGTTGCCGTCACCAAAATCCCAGGCGTAGCTGATGGCATCGTTATTGGGATCCGACGAACCGGAGCCGTCGAACTGGACCGCGACGCCGGTCTCCCCGGTGTAGGGACCGCCCGGGTCCGCCACCGGCGGCAGGTTGACCACCGGATCGGTGATGGTCACGTCCGCCGTGGCTGCCGGGCTGCTGGCGCCCTGATTGTCCGTCACCACCAGCGAGGCCGTGTAGTTGCCGGCAGAGGCGTAGGTGTGGAGGGGGTTTGCGCCGGTGCCGTTGTTGCCGTCACCGAAATCCCAGTCATAGCTGGCGATAGTGCCGTCCTGGTCGGACCCGGAGCCCGCGAATTGGATGGCGCTGCCGGCTTCGCCAGCGTACGGACCGCCTGCATCGGCCACGGGCGGCACGTTGGCCGCCGGTGGATCGTAGGGGGGCGGTACATTGTTCGGAAGTGTGGTCGGGTTATTGCACCCGGGGGTGTTGGCGGTGTCGCACCACGCCGGCTGGGCACCGGCATTGATTTCCGTGATGTTGTCGCCGGCGACGCTATCGGAGTCGCGGGTCTCGACGCTTTGGATGCCCGCTTCGCTGCAAGATCCGAAATTCAAAACATCCGCGCCGTAGCGATTCAGGTTGAAGTTCCCGGCCTGGTGACAGACCTGACACTCCGCGTTGCCGATGCCCCCGTATGTCGTTCCCGGCCCTGAGCCGTAAAGGTTCTGAAAATTGTTCGCGCATGTGCCGGTCGCATGGGCGAGCGGTGTCCAAAGTGCCACCAGAACCGCCAGTGCGCCCAAGGCCCTGGTGTACTTGCCTGCTGTATTCATCTCAATGCCCCTGGATCTCGAAGGAGATCGTTTCTTGCCTACCGTCGTCGGACTCCCCTGCGAACCGGACCCTGGGGACCGGTCTCCTCCCCCGAATGCTGGAGACCATTACTGATTTTGCATGTGTGCCAAATTAACCCAGATATATTAGAAGTCAACCATACTTTGGTCTAGAAGAGGGCAAAAAACCCTAAGTCCCGCAAAAGGAAGACAAAACGAGCGGCATGAGATGGTGCGCTGCAAACCCTGATTGCCCGCATCCGCGCCGATCCGGTGCTTTCGGCGACAATCCCGGGGAGAATCGGGTCTCCGGTGTCCGGGGCGGGCGGCAAGCCGGGGGCGGACTTGATAGGATTCGCCGCGGATCATTCACCCCTGACGAATCCAGGGCCCGGACCAACGGGAGGGACCCATGCCGGCACCGGTCATCAAGGAACACGGTATCCCGGTCGGGAACGTCTACGACAAGTACCACACGCAGAACCCTATCGCCCGGTATCTGGTCGGCAACTTCCTAGGCGATGTGCTCGAGCTGGTGCGGCAAACCGGCGCCCGTGACATCCATGAGGTGGGCTGCGGCGAGGGCCACCTGTCACAGCGGATCGCCGGCCTACCGGTCGACCGGGTCCGCGGGTCCGATATGTCGGAGCAGATGATCGCCCTGGCGCGGACGGAAAACCAGAGTGCCCATGTCAGCTTCGAGGTGAAGGACGTCTACCGGCTCGATGAGACTGACGCAGCCGAGCTGATCGTCTGTTGCGAGGTCCTCGAACATCTGGACGACCCGCGCAGAGCGCTGGAGAGGTTATCGGCGCTTGCCGGCAAGTACTGCAACCTCAGCGTGCCGCGGGAACCCATGTGGCGATGCCTCAACATGCTGCGGGGAAAATACATCGGTGACCTGGGCAATACGCCCGGACACATACAGCACTGGTCGCGCGCCGGGTTCCGCACGCTGCTCGGCGAGTATTTCGATCTGGTCGAGATCCGCTCGCCCGTTCCCTGGACCATCGCTCTTTGCCGGCCGCGCCATTGATCGAGACGCTGCGCCGGCTTGCGCCCCGCATCGGTGTTGCCCTCACCGCACTGGCGGTGGTCCTCGTGCTCTGGCGTCTCGGCGCGCTGTGGCAGCAGACCGCCCCCTTGTTCGTAAGCAGCGGGCTGGTATATGCCGTCCTGGTCCTGTCCTTCCTGTATGGTCTGTCCCTGTTCCTCCTGGCTTCCGTTTGGGCCATGCTGGCGGTGGCCGGCGAGGCGCTGGAGCCGGGCCGCATCGGACCATTGGTCCACGCCTACGGCGTTTCGTCTATCGCCAAGTATCTGCCGGGCAACGTGTTCCATCTGGCGGGCCGGCAAGTTTATGGCGCGCGCCTGGGCGTCCCCCATGCCGCGATGGCCATGGCCAGCGTGCTCGAGACGGCACTGTGTGTTCTCGCCGCGCTTCTGGTCGCTTTTGCCTTCCTGGCCTTTGGCGACGGTGATGGTGAGTTCCTGGTGGGCAGCCGGCTGGTCTGGATCGGTGTCGCCGTCAGCGTGCTCGTTCTGCTCGCCGCCCTCAGTGCCGGTGCGGACGGTCCCGTCCGTCGCGCGCTGGATGCCGCCGACGTGGCGGTGCCGGGTGTGTCCAGGTTGGCGCTCGCGGCAGTCCTATGCTGCGCGTTCTTTGCCATCAGCGGCGGGATCGCGCTCGGCGCGGGCTACGCCATCGGCGACGGTTACCAATGGTCTCTGTTCGTGGCGTCGGCCTACGTCCTGGCCTGGCTCACCGGATTCCTGGTGCCCGGCGCCTCGGGTGGCCTCGGTGTCCGCGAGGCAGCCCTGCTGTTGTTGCTGACGCCACATACCGGGGAACCTGCTGCATTGGCCCTGGCCCTGAGCACCCGCCTGATCACGATCCTCGGCGACGTCTTCTTTGCAGGGTCGTGCCGCCTGTTGCGTCCGCAACCGATCGGACACGGGGATGATCGGTGACGGCGATCCGATCGGTCAAAGACCCCGCTGCCACTCCTGGCGCAGGGGCATCCTGTCCGGCTGGCGAATAGCCGTCCGCACGGTCTCCAGAAGGCGCGGCTTGTCACGGTTGAGGACGCCCTTGAGCACCAGATAATTGGAGGCATGGTCGCTGCGGAAAACGGTGTTTTCCAGCTCCAGCGTGGCCAGCAGTGTTTCCATCTCCCGAAACAAACCGGGCTGGTCGAGGGGCTCGAACTCGCCGCCGAAACCCTGCTGATAACGATCGACCCCTTGCGGGAAGCTGACGACCAGCGTGGCCAGATACTCAGGTTGCGCCTCGTTCATCAATCTCGCCGAGTTTACGGCATGTTGTTCGCTGTAACGACGCCCACCCATGCCGTTGAGGATCATCACCGAGCTATCCGCGCCGGCATGCTTGATCTTCTGCAAGGCAGCCAGCGACGAGGCGTAGGTCTCGCCCTTGCACACGCGCTCGAGGACCAGATCGTCGCCGGACTCACAGCCCACATAGAACAGGCTTAATCCCAGGTCGCGCAGCCCGGCCAGTTCGTCGACGGTTTTGTGGAGGAGATTGCGGGGCAGGCAATAGCTCGCGACTCGCTCGACCCTCGGCAGGTGCTTGCGGATGCTCTCCAGGATGAGTTTGAGGCGCCGGGACGACAGGGTCATGGCGTCCCCGTCAGCCAGGAAGATCCGCCGGACCGGGAAACCGGACGTCGCGACTCGAGCCAGCTCCGAATCGATGTCGTGCTGGGGTTTGAAGCGGAAACGCTTCTGCGGCTGGGTGTACATCTCGCAGAAGGTGCAGCGATTCCAGGAACAGCCGTTGGTGACCTGGAGGATCAGCGAACGGGCCTCGGATGGCGGCCGGAAGACGGGCTCGACGTAGTGCATGGAGGATTATAGGCACGGCCCTCTGCAATGGGTGTCGGCATCCCGGATCCGGAACGCGTCATCGTTTGACTCAGCATTCGGCATCAGACCCCTTCGGGACCGTTTGGAGACCGGCCTGACTCAGGTAGCGACCTGAGATAGGTAAAATCAATCAATTCTAATGAAATAATCGATTGGACCAATCAGTAGGCGCTCGTTAGACTTATCCACTACGACTCAGCCGCCGACCAAACCCGAGCCGCGTTGTTTTTCACCGGCAATGGTCGAGATAGACAGGGCCGCGCCGCTCGACAAGCGGGCTATCGGCCTTAGCCAGGAGGAATGTATGAAAATCGACATCGGAATTGCACCCAAACAGCGCAAGGAGATTGCCGCAGGCTTGTCACGTTTGCTTGCCGACAGCTACACGCTGTATCTGAAAACTCACAACTACCATTGGAATGTCACGGGTCCGCAGTTCAACACCCTGCATCTGATGTTCGAGGAGCAGTACACGGAGCTGGCGACGGCGGTGGATGAGATCGCCGAGCGGATCCGCGCCCTCGGCGAGCCCGCCCCCGGCTCGTACAAACAGTTCGCAAAATTGACCAGGATCGAAGAAGAAGACAAGGTGCCCGATGCCGAGACGATGCTGCGCCAGCTGGTGATCGGTCAGGAGACGATCGTGCGCACTGCACGCGAGATGTTCCCGGTGGTGGACAAGGCCGCCGATGAACCCACTGCTGATCTGTTGACCCAGCGTATGCAGATCCACGAGAAGAACGCCTGGATGATGCGCAGCATGCTCGGCTGAACCTCGATTGACATCGCCGGATAACGCTACACGCTATCTCCCGTGTTCAGATAGCACTGCTCTTTACGCTAACTGCCGGTCCCGTCGCCAACCTTCCCGCCCGACACGGCGGCAAGCACTCCCGCCTCAGTCCGCTCGCACTTCGCTAGTCAGAAATCGGGCCGGGCTGGGGCGTCGGTCCGCGCCGTGAATTTGGAAAACGCACAGTCACCCGGGTGCCGACGCCGGGCGCACTCTCGATCTGTACCGGCCAGCCAAAGCGGTCGGACAAGCGCTTTACGATGGTGAGACCGACGCCATGCCCGCCCCGGCGTCGCTCGGTCTGATAGAAGGGCTTGAATAACTTCTCCACTTCCTCGGGCGCCATGCCCGGGCCGGTGTCTTCGATCACGATCTGTCCGTCGGTGATGACTGCGCTAACCGTACCTGAATCGGTGTAAGAGACCCCGTTGCGTAGCAGATTCCCGATCACGCTGGCCAGCACCTTCTCCGGCGCTTCAACCACCATCGGGCATTCGTCCCGCAGCTCGATCGCGACCTGGGATTTCTGCGCGACGACCTGCGCCCGCTCGATCTCAAGCGCGACCACCTGGTTGACCGAGACCCAGTCCTGAGGCAGCTTCATTTCTGATTCTCGCGCCAGGAGGAGAAACGCTTCCGTAAGTTCGTCCATGTCGGTTGCAGCGTCCTTGATGCGCACAACCGAGTCTCGCCCGGATGAACTCAGAGACTCGTCCTTGAGCAGCATATTGGCGCCAATTTTGATCACCGTCAGCGGGCTGCGCAGCTCATGGCTGGCGTCGCGAGTGAAGTTGCGTTCGCGCTCCACATATTCCATCAGCCGCTTGGTGAGGCCGCGGATCGCCGACGACAGGACCCGAATCTCTTCATCCGAATCCCGCGGTAACTGAGCGTCCGAGAACAGCTGAGCATCCGGCGCCGCCGGGTCGAGTCGCTGGACCTGCTCGGCCAGCGCGATCACCGGTGAGACCGCACGCCGGGAGACCTGATAGGCGCGGTAAAGCGAGAGATAGATGACGATCAGCACCAGCGCCAGTGGCACCAGCCCGAAAAATGCCACGAGCTCGCTGACGTTGGCGCTGTCGAAAACCAGATACAGACGCTGGCCACCCCGCTGATAGACATAGGCCAACGCGTCCTCGGGTTCATCGCGTGGATGGAACCCCGGTGGAAGTCCCTGCATCCATTCCGGGATGCCGGCATCGACACCCTCGCGATAGACAGTCAGATTTCGTGTATCGGGCAGCGCCGCGCGCGGATTTTGCTGCAGCCGGTTCCAGTAATATTCCGCCTCGCTCTCGAGCGCCTGCTTGATCAGCACGTCTTCCATTACCACGCCTACGGCAAACACGCTGACCATGGCGGCGATACTGATATAGACCGCCTGCAGCAGCAGGTCGCGGCCCAGGCGCCGGCCGAGACCGCGATTAGCGCTCATCGATGTCCGCCAGGCGATAACCCAGACCGGGCACCGTCTGCAGGAGTGGCCGCGGGAACGGCTTATCGATGGCCTTGCGCAGGGTGTACAGATGGCTGCGCAGGGCATCGCTGTCCGGGGCGATATCACCCCAGACCGCCCGCTCCAGGTCGCGACGGTTCACGACCCTCGGCGAGGCCCGCATCAAGGTGAGCAGCAGCTTTAGACCGATCGGCGTCACGTTGAGCAGCCGGTCCGCGCGCCGGACTTCGAGGGTGCCCGTGTCCACGCTCAGGTCCGCGACCCGCAGCGACTCGGAGACTAACTGGCCCCCGGCCCGCCGCAGCATGGCGCGCAGCCGTGCATCCAGCTCCTCGACCTCGAACGGCTTGACCAGATAGTCGTCGGCGCCCGCATCGAGACCGGCCACCTTGTCCTCCAGCGTGTCGCGGGCCGTCAGCATCAGCAGCGGCGTGTCCTTGCCCGCTTCCTGGCGCAGCTTGCGGCAGACTTCCAGCCCGTCCATGCCCGGCAGCATCAGGTCGAGGATGATGGCGTCGAATTCGTTGCTGACCGCCAGGTGCAGCCCGGTGACGCCATCCGTGGCGTAGTCCACCACATAGTCGTTGCTCTCCAGATAACTACCCACCATCTCGGAGATGTCGTGGTGGTCTTCGATCAGCAACACGGTCGGCATCGGGTCTGGTCACTCCGGGTCGCCCGGCGGCAAATGGCCCGGGACCGGTCATTTACAGCAGGCCATTTACAGCAGACGGATAATCGAACTCAGCAAGAGTATGCCCAGCAACGCGCCGATGATCATCATTTCCGGGGTCAATTCCTCTTCTCTGCGGTCCATGACTCGGGTCTCCGTCTATCCTGTCTTCCCATCCGTCCGGGGGATGCACGGTGCTCCACTCCACGATCCAAAGCCTAACGGCGGCACCGTCAAGACCCTGTGAGGCCAGTGTGATGACCGCGTGAAGACCGCGCAGCCGCTATACTGAGGGCGGCGTAAAGTGCTCCGGGGGGTGTGCGGCAGGCCATGCCAGAGACGACGACCAGCGATCCGGCCCAGTGCCGGTGCGAGCCTGCGGACCAGGCCGTCAGGGTGACGGTCCGCGGGGACTGGCTGCTGGGCGGCGAGGTGCCGGACCCGGGTGCCTGCGAGCGTATTCTCCGTGACCATCCATCCGCGAGGCTCGAGCTGAAGGCCGACGCCCTCGGCCGCTGGGACACCACGCTCATCTCGTTTCTCTCCCGGTTGATCGATGCAGGCGAGGGCGGTCCGAGAGAGTTTGACGCCACGGCTCTGCCAGAGGGGGCCCAGGGCCTGCTGCGGCTGGCCTACGCCGTCGGCGAGCGGGCCGGTGCGCGCAGGACCGAGTCGCACGAGAATTTTCTGACCCGACTCGGTAAGCGGGCGATGGCATCCCTCGAACAGACCCGGGAGGCGGTGGCTTTCATCGGCAGCTCCACCCTGGCGTTTATCCGCTTTATCACGGGTCGTGCCCGCTTCCAGGGCTCCGAGCTCTGGTTATTGATCCAGGACACCGGCGCCAGCGCGTTCGGGATCGTCAGCCTGATCAGCTTCCTGGTCGGCATGATCCTGGCCTTTGTCGGCGCGGTCCAGTTGTCACAATTCGGCGCCGGGATCTATGTCGCCAATCTTGTCGGTCTGGCCATGGCCCGGGAGATGGCCGCGATGATGACCGGCATCATCATGGCCGGCCGCACCGGCGCCGCCTTCGCCGCCCAGCTCGGGACCATGCGGGTGAACGAGGAGATCGACGCCCTCTCGTCCATGGGCATCGACCCCATGGAATTCCTGGTGGTCCCGCGGATGGTGGCCCTGATGGTGATGATGCCGCTGCTGGCCATGTATGCGAATCTGATGGGGATGCTGGGCGGACTCGTGGTCGGTGTCGGGATGCTCGATCTCGGGCTGTTCGAATATGTGGAGCAGACCCGGCGTTCGGTGACGCTTACCCAGATCAATATCGGCATCACCAAGGCGGTCATTTTCGGCGTGCTCGTGGCGGTGGCCGGCTGTCTGCGCGGCATGCAATGCGGTAACAGCTCCCAGGCGGTGGGCATGGCCGCGACGTCCGCCGTCGTGACCAGTATCGTGCTGATCATCGTGGCGGACGGGTTGTTCGCGGTGATCCTGAACGTGCTGGGGATCTAGGGATATGCCGGCAAGTCAGGACACAGCGCAGCACATCAGGGTCGAGAACCTGACCATGGCCTACGGTGATTTTCTTATACAAAAAGATCTGGATTTCACCGTCAATCGCGGTGATGTGTTCATCATCATGGGCGGTTCCGGCTGCGGCAAGAGTACGCTGTTGAAGATCATGATCGGACTCAAATCCCCGGCGGTGGGTGAGGTCTATTACGACGGCGATCCGTTCTGGCGCTCCGGTCCGGATCATCAGGAAGATCTCAAGCGGAGTTTCGGCATCCTGTTCCAGAGTGGTGCGCTGTTCAGCTCCATGACCCTGGCCGAGAACATCGGTCTGCCGATGCAGCTCTACACCGATATGAGTGCCGGGGAGATCCGGGAGAACGCCGCGCTGAAGCTCTCCCTGGTCGGTCTCAAGGGGTTCGAGGATTACTACCCGAACGAGATCAGCGGCGGGATGAAGAAGCGGGCCGGTCTGGCCCGGGCGCTGTCTCTGGATCCGAACATACTGTTCTTCGATGAGCCGTCCGCCGGCCTGGACCCGATCAGCTCCCGGCTGCTCGATGAGCTCATCCTGGAACTGCGGGACGCCCTGGGCACGACGATTATTGTCGTTACCCACGAGCTGTCCAGCATCTTTACCATCGCCGATGATTGCGTGTTCCTGGATCCGGACACCAAGACCATGATCGCCACGGGGGATCCGAAGGAGTTGCGCGATTCGAGTCCGAATCCGGTCGTGCGCAATTTCCTGCTCCGTGGAGAATTGACTGCCAGGGAACAGAAACAGCAGGCATGATCAAGAAATCGGGAGAGAGGGGGAGACGTTGCAATGAGCACTAAGGCGAACCCTGCAGTCGTCGGCGCTTTTGTGCTGGGCGCCGTGGCCCTCGCGATCGGTGGCCTGTTCTTCTTCGGCGGCGGGAAGTTCTTCCGCACCACCGAGACCTTCGTGGCGTTCTTCCAGGGATCGCTCAAGGGTCTCGAGATCGGCGCGCCGGTCACCTTCCGCGGCGTGCGGCTGGGCACCGTCACGGGCATCGATATCGTCTACGACACGGACGCCAACGAACTGAGCATACCCGTGATCTTCGAGCTCGAGTTGAACCGGCTGTCGCTGACCGGTAAGCGCGCCTACGAGGACGGGGAGGAGGAAGATGAAGACGACACCGACGTCCTGATCAAGCGCGGTCTGCGGGCCCAGCTGGTGATGCGCAGCATGGTCACCGGTCAGCTGGCGGTGGACCTGGATTTCTTCCCGGACTCGAAAGTTGTCCTGCGTGGCGGCTATCAGGATTACGAGGAATATCCGACGGTTCCGTCGGATACCGAGCGCCTGCGCAACTTCTTCGAGGACCTGGCCAATCGGATGCAGGAAGCCAATCTGGAGGAGCTGGTCCCCGAGATCATGAGCCTGCTCGAAAACGTCAACAAGCTGGTGACGTCGGAGGACCTGAGCAATGCCCTGGCCGGCGCCGATCGGCTGATCAATTCGCCCGATCTGGTCGCGTCGGTCACGAGTCTCCGGCGCGCGCTGGATAATGCCGATGCCGCCATGCGCAGCGTGAGGAAACTGGCTGACGATGCCGATGGCGAGATCGTGCCGCTGGTGGCCAGCCTGAAGACCGCTTCCAACGAACTGGGTGAGATCCTGGGTGATGCCGGCAAGGTGCTGAATTCCGTCCAGTCCTCCCTGGACGAGGACTCAGATCTGCGCGTCAGGACCATCAACGTGATGGAAGAGGTGGCCGCTGCGGCCCGGGCGGTTCGGATCCTCGCGGATTATCTGGAACGGCATCCGGAGGCGTTCCTGAAAGGCAAGACATCAGGAGGCGAACAATGAGACGCAGATCGAAAACCCTGATCCTGAAGGCGCTGCTGCCGATTATCCTGACCGCCTGCGCCTCTGCTTCGCCACCGGCGCGTTTCTACATGATCGACCCGGATCCGATCGGGGCGGCCGGATCCATCGAGCTTGGCGACGCATGGGTGGGCGTCGGTCCCATCAATACGCCGGACTATCTGGATCGACCGCAGATGGTGACCCGGGGCAAGGGGAACCGGATCGTCATCCACGAGTTCGACCGCTGGGCCCAGCCGGTCCAGGGGCGGGTGCTGGATGTGCTGATGGAGAATATCGTCTCACTCAGCGATTCGAACCGGGTGGCACCGTTCCCCTGGCCGGCGGCATTCCGGCCGGATCGGCGAGTCATGGGCGAGATCGTCGCATTCGAGGCCGGGCCCACCGGCGAGGTGGTGCTGAGAGTCCGCTGGCTGCTCCAGGTCCGGGCCGAAGACGGTGACGGGGACGGGGAGATCGGCTCCAAGGTCTATGTGCAGGAATACCGGGAGCCCGCGCCGGCAGGCGATTTCGGCGCCATGGCGGCGGCCATGAGCCGGGCGCTGGGACGCTGGAGCGAGGATATCGGTCAGGCCCTGGCCGACGGCGACTGAGCGGGCCTTTGACCGGATACCGGGCCAGGCCCGGATGCGCCGGTCATGAAGGTCCGGCACCTCGTCGAGGGCGGTACTCAAAAGAGGACTGACGGCATCCGCCTCACCGCCCTATCGCGCTATCGGGGCACATCGTCCCCGATCCGTCTGCTGTCCGGGCCCGATCAGAAGTTGGCCAGGAAGAACGGGATCAGCAGCGCGTTGGCCAGATCGATAAAGAACGCGCACACCAGCGGCACGACGATAAACGCCACGTGGGAGGCGCCATAGCGCTGCGCCACCGCGGACATATTCGCCATCGCCGTGGGCGTCGAGCCCAGCGAAATGCCGCCGAAGCCGGCACAGATGACCGCAGCGTCGTAATTGCGTCCCATGGCCGGGAACACAACCAGCAGGTTGATGGCCACCGCGATCACGAATTGAATGGTCAGAATGGTCAGGATCGGACCCGCCAGATCGATCAGGGTCCAAAGCTGCATGCTCATCAGCGACATCGCCAGGAAGGTGCCCAGCGCCACTTCGGCGATCAGCGCGATCGACGGCGTGCGGCTGGGCCAGCGGGTGCCGCTGATCCGCGGGAAGTTGTCCGGGATCAGATTGGTGATCAGGATGCCGGAGAACAGACAGGTGACGAACAGCGGAAGTTTGAGGCCCAGCTCCTCCAGACCCTCGTTCAGCAGGAGTCCGATGATGGCGCAGATGTGGATGGCGAGGATGGCGTCCAGGAATTCCATCGGCCCGATGCCGGCCTTCTCCTGTTCCTCCGATACGCCTACATCCTGCACTTCCGTCTTCTCCGGACTCAGCTTGTGGCGTTTGATCAGAAACTTTGCGATCGGTCCGCCCATCAGGCTCGCGAGGATCAGACCAAAGGTCGCACAGGCGATCCCGATCTCCATGGCATTCGCGATCCCGAACTCACTCTCGATGCGGGGTGCCCAGGCGATGGCCGTGCCGTGGCCACCGATCAGCGAAACCGTGCCCCCCAGGAGACCCGCTGCCGCCGGCCCGTCGAACAGACCCGCCACCGACACCGCGGTCAGGTTTTGGATCACCATATAGATAAGGGTGATGGCCAGCAGGATCACCAGCGGTTTGCCGCCGGAAAGCAGATCCTTGAGGCTGGCGTTGATACCGATGGTGGTGAAGAAATAGACCAGCAATATGTCCCGGGCGCCGAGCATGAACTCGATCTCCACGCCGCTCACGGCGTAGGCGATCCCGATCAGCACAGAGAAAAGCAGGCCGCCGGTGACCGGTTCGGGGATACTGAACTCCCGTAAAAAACCGACCGCGTCGTTGAGCCGCTTGCCGACGAACAGCACGACGATGCCCAGCGTCACGGTGAGGAATTCGTCGATCCGCAGGACTCCGTCGATCAGTTCCATGGCGATTCTCCTTGTGGGCGATGACGCAGGGCTTGAGGAGACGGCGACATCATAACGTGGTCGATATGTGCCAGCCATCCGCGGGCCGGGGTTGTGGCGATACATTGCTGCCGCTGACTCCCTCGACCACCCGCCGCCGGCAGTCCGGATTTACCAGGATGTTCGGCTTTCCAGTTGGTGACGCCCAATCACCCGCCGCCGGGAACGGCGGCAAGACATAGAAGCTACTTTGAATTCCGGTACTATCCCGCCATGAGCCAGGAGAAGATCGCACACCCACCGATCGCGCTGGTCCTGTTGCTGTTCTTCTTCTCCGGCGCGCTGGCGCTGGTCTATCAGGTCGTGTGGGCCCGGATGATGACCCACGTGTTCGGGTCCACGGCGGTGGCGGTGGGTACGGTGCTGGCTGCCTTTATGGCGGGCATGGCGATCGGCAGCTGGACGATCGGCCGGCTCGCCGACCGGTTTGAAAACCGCCTGCGTCTGTATGCCTGGCTGGAGGTCGGGATCGCGGTGGCGGCCCTGGTCTCCCATCTGGCGCTGGATCGTCTGGACGCCGTTTATCCGGCGTTGCACGGCCTGGTGGGCGGTGCCGGAACGCTGCTGGCGCTGGTCCGCTTCCTGGCGGCCTTTTTCCTGGTAGTGATCCCGACCGTCCTGATGGGCGCGACGCTGCCTGTCCTCAGCCGTTTCCTGATCACGAACCAGGGCCGGGTCGGCACCCAGCTCGGCACCTTGTATGCCGTCAACACCCTGGGCGCGGTGGCCGGTGTGCTGTTGACCGGTTTCTTCCTGATCGGCCGCTACGGCATCCATGCGCCGGTCTATGGCGCCGTGATCGGCAATCTGGTGATCGGCGGTATCGCCTGGCTGGCTTCCCTGCGGGCGGTCGTTCCGGTGGCGGACACCATGCCGCCCGCCGCCACGTCGAAGGACAAAGCCAGGCCGCAATCGGAGCAGGTGGACACCTGGACATTGCGCATCGTCATCATCGGGCTCGGCATCTCCGGCCTGACGTCATTCGCCTACGAAATCTACTGGACCCGATCGCTGGTCTTTATCCTCGGCAATTCCACCTATGCCCTGAGCACCATGCTCAGCGCCTTTTTGACCGGCATCGCCCTGGGCGGTTATCTGGTGCGTTTCGCGATCCAGCGGTTCAGAGACCGGGTCGCGATCTTCGGCTGGATCCAGGTGCTGCTGGGCCTCGTGTCCGCGCTGGCGCTGCCGTTGCTGTTCGCCATCGACGATCCCCAATCCCTGGGCCGCTCGCTGCTGGGCATCTCGGACAAGGCGATCCCGCTGGTGCTGAGCAGTTTCGGGGTGGCCTTTTTTGTGATGCTGCTGCCCGCCGCCCTGATCGGCGCCACCTTCCCGCTGGTGGGTCATCTGGCAGTCCGGCAGTTGAATGAGACTGGCGCATCGGTGGGGCGGGTCTACGCCGTCAACACCCTCGGCAACGTATTGGGTGCCCTGCTGCCGGGGATGTTTCTATTAGCCTGGCTGGGGATACAGCGGGGCATCCTGGCCATGGCGGTGCTCAATGTGGTGCTGGGGCTGGTCGTGCTGTCCCTTACGCTGCTGCGTCCGGGGCGGAACCCGGTCTGGAAGGCGGTGTTGCCTGTGGCGCTGGTCGGGAGTCTGTTGGTCATGACCCAGGCACCGTTGCAGTTCCAGTTCCCCTCAAAAAGCGAACAGGCCCGGCACCGGACGCTGTTTTACCGGGAGGGACCGCTGGCCACCACCAAGGTCTACTACGATCCGGCCAACGGCGAGAAGCATATGAGTGTCGACGGCATCGTCATCGGCGGGACCGGGAATACTCACTTCAAACAGTTGTTGCTGGCGCACGTGCCGAGATTGCTGTCCGACGATACATCCACGGAATTGTCGGTCGGGCTGGGGTCCGGGATCCTGGTGGGAGAGAGCGCCCGTCATGGCGACGTGCTGCAGATCACGGCGGTTGAGATAGAACCCAGCGTGATCGAGGGCGCCGGCTATTTCAGAGACGAGAACCACCGCGTGCTCGACGACCCGCGTCTGGCCGTTGTCAGCGACGATGTCGGCAATTTCCTGCGCACCACGCCGGCGACGTTTCAGTTGATCACCGCCGACGAAAAGACGGCCGACGAATATGCGTCCAACGGATTCTCTTATTCCAGGGATTATTACGAGCTGCTGCTGGAGCGGCTGGCGCCGGGAGGCCTGGTGGCTCAGTGGGTACCGGCGACGCTGCCGCCGCGCCAGTACCGGATGATTCTCAACACGTTCTCCCGGAGTTTCCCCCATGTACAGCTATGGAGCTTCCTGCCCGCCCACCGGCTCGGCCCGTTCAATTCCATCCTGATCGGATCGGCGGAACCCGTGGAGATCGACCTGGCTGCGATCGATCGCCGCTTCGCCCGGGACCGGGAGGCCTTCGCGAGCCTGGCCCCCTATGGTCTGACCTCGGCCGAGGCGCTGGTGCCGCACTTCGTGGCAGACGAGCGCACCATCCGTGACGCGGTCGCCGACGCCCTGACCAACAGCCGGGACCACCCGTACTACGAGTTCTATCATCCCTGGGACTACGCTCAGGATAGGGTCGACAAGGTGATCGCCAACCAGGCCTTTATCCTCGGGATGAAGCGGGCGGCTTATCCGGCATTTTTCGCCAGCATTTCGCCGGGCGCGGCCGATCCGAAGCGGCTCCGGCAGACCTTCGCCGCCGAGTTCCGCTATCTGGAGTCATTCCAGCAGTTCCTCCGGGGCATCCCACTGACGGAGACCTACCGCCTGTTCGACGGGGTCCTGGCCGAAGCGCCCTGGAACGACAGTCTCCGGGCCCGGATCTTCGCCCAATACGATTACTTCGCCCGGACACAGCCCAACCCGGTGAGTCGGGCGAATATGCGCCGACGCGCCGACGCGCTCTATGACAATGCCCCGCTCAGACAGGCGCCGGGCGAGGGTCCACCCTAAGGGCTGCCGGTCAGCGGGTCAGGCAGAGCCCCCGGGATCGGGTCGTCGGCGGTGATCGTCGACGCCCAATCGACGGCATCCTGGATCTCGTCGCCCAGGCGGGCCGCCGTGGCTGCGACTTCGGATTCGTAATCGGCGTCGTCGAATACCCGATCTGCGTCCTTGGCGTGCCGGTCCAGGATGCCGGACGACAGCTGATGATTGATCTGCGCCGCCGTCAGGCCGATGCCGAAAAAACCGCTGAGCGAATCGAGGGTCTCTCGCGGGCGCGCAAAGAACACCTCTGCATCCAGCGAACGGACCCGTCCGGGATAGCGTTCCAGCGGAGACAGATAGGGATACATCAAACCGATCCAGACATAGGCGGCGCAACGGCCGTCTGTCAGGCTGCGGGGATCGACCGAAGCGAGCTTGCCGGCGGCATCCAGGTCCCGGTTTGCCCGGTCCAGCATGCCCCTGGCATAGGCGCGGCGCTGCTCGTCCCGCAACATGGCCGTCAGAAAGTGGGGCAGCCTGTGATAGAGCAGCAGCACCCTGGAGTCGTCGTGATAGTCCAGCAGATCGGGGCACAGGTTGATGCAGGTATCGGTCAGCTTGACCACCGGTTTCTCGTTCTCGGAGCAGGTGTGTGTGAACAGGGCCAGTCGCAGCTCCAGCAGCGAGGGGTCGGAGAATGCGGCCTCGACCCCGGGCTGGATCCGCCGGGCAAAACTCAGGCGATGGATAACGTGGGGCTCTCAGAGGGGAAGGCAGACGCCCGGCAGGTCGAGACAGCGGGAGGGCAGAGTGGATCCGAATAGCGCCGTGTGAGCGATAAAGCCCGCCGGCCGCCGGGGCGGTCTGTCCTGGCGGAATTGTCTTGTAATAGCCGCCAATGGCAGCGCGATGGCGCGCTCGCTGGCCGGCACCGTGCGGTGATCCAGGAACGCAGACCGGGAATAGGCCTCCCGATCCATCCAGAAGCAGAACGCCAGGTTCTTTTTGAAGTCGATATCGGCGACGTAAAGATCGGGCGTCCTGAACAACCCCGAAAGAAGTTCCGGCGGCAGCTTGTCAGCCTCTGTCACGATGGACCCGGTTGCGCGTCGCGTGGAGGGAGACAGGATGCGCGCTCATGTTGTCTGACAGGCGATATGGGGTCAGCTCCCCACCGCGAGCGAATCGAATGGGTCCCGGACCGCGGGGCGCTCGGCCAGACCCGCAGTTTCCATGGCCCCCTCACCCCATGCCACGAGAACGCCATCCTTCAGCACGACCGGAGTGAGGAACCAGTCCGGTACCGTACCCTCTCCGAATTGCGTATCCCAATATCCCATCCCCATGCCGTTGGGCATCGCATAATAATAGAGGATTTCGAACCGGTGACCGCCGGCTTCCCTGATCTCCGAGCGATAGGGATTCGAAACGGTCAGGTCTGCATAGTCCACCAGGCGCTGCTCGAGATAGATGGCCTCTGTCACCGTTTCGGTGCCGGTTCCCATGATCCCGAAGACCTCCTCCCGGCTCATGCCCAGCTCCAGCCTCCCGATATTCCAGGCGTTCTTCTGTCTGATATCCGATGGCATCGCGGAACACGCGGCCGCCAGGGTCATGAGCACAGCACACAATCCACAGATCTCAGTCGCTCGGGTTCGCATTGTTCCGTCTCCCGGACTCAGCCGCGCTACTGATCCCGCTTCGGATGAGACCTTCCGGCGTCGGAGAAGCCCTTGCCCCCAGGGGATTATAAGGGACAACCCGACAATTCCGTTCAGAGCTGTTCCTCGATCGGCAGCATCCGGTAAAAACCCACCTTGAATCGCTGCCACCAGGTGCTCTCCGGTTCCTTGGTGTAGATGACTTCCTTGCCATCGGTCCGGGTGACCCATTCGATCCTGTCCCGATCATCCAGCCGCAGCGTGTAGGCGTGGGTCGGGATCCTCCGCATGACCATCTCGGCATTCGCGCGGGCGAGCTCCGGCGCATAGAGGATGATGCCCATCTCCGTATTCAGGTTCTTCGAGCGCGGATCCCAGTTAAAGGTGCCGACGAACAGGATCTCCCGATCGACGATGAATGCTTTGGTGTGGAGCGTCCCGCCGGACCGGGCCATGCCCGTCTTCTCGACGCCCTGGACCTGGACGTCCCTACGGACCTCGTAGAGCTCGACACCCATCCTGAGCAGAGGCTTGCGCGTGGGCGCGTAACCGGAATGCACGACCAGGTGGTTGTTGGCCGTCAGCGAGTTGGTGACGACTTTGATGCTCATGCCGTGATCACGCAGTTCCCGGAATCCCTCCATGCTGGTCTGAGGAACGAACTAGGGCGAGACGATCATCAGCTCCTCGTCGCCGGCCACGATCGCCTCGCGCAGGGGCGGGACGATGGTGCGCGCCCCGGCCGCGAGCTCCTTGTCGGCCTTGTCGGGGTCGTCGTAGACGAAATCGTAGGGGACCCATGAAAGCTGGTCGTGATAGACCCGCTCACGTTCCCTGATCTCATCCACCACCTGCGTGTAACGGTCGACGTCGACATCCTGGAGGGCACTGGCGATCCGGACCCGCAATTCCGCGATCTCCTGGAACGGCTGCTCCGGCGGATCGACCACCCGGTTGACCGGCACCGCCAGCCGGTGGTTCCAGTAGAGATCGAACATCTCCGAAATCTCACGGACCACGGGCCCGATGGCGAACACGTCCAGATCACCGAAGTTGGCCACTTCATCGGCGGCGAAATATTCGTCGCCGATGTTGCGCCCGCCGATCACTGCAGCCTGGTTGTCGATGATGAAGGCCTTGTTGTGCATGCGCCGATTGAGGCGTCCGAAGTCACCCAGGAAATTCAGATTCCTGGACAGCGGGCCCCGGCGGGCGAAGGGGTTGAACATGCGGATCTGGATGTTGGGATGGGCGTCCAGCGCCATCAGGCCGCGGTCGTAGCCACCGGTGAGGATATCGTCCAGCAGCAGCCGTACCCGGACACCGCGCTCCGCCGCCTCGATCAGCGAGTTGATAAAGATCAACCCGGCCTTGTCTGTATTGATCAGGTAGTACATGGCGTCGATGGTCTGCTCGGCCCGGGCCGCGCCGCTGACCCGGAAGGCCATGGCGTTGAGCGCCTCCGGCACGAGCAGGAACCCGGACCGGCCGACCCGGTCCTCGGAGAATTCGGAGACCCATCGGCCAATCAGGGTGGCCTCGGTCTCGACAGGTGCGTAGGACTCCTCCTTGGGCGAGTCGAAGTCGACCGTGGCGCACCCGCCGGACCCGACCAGCAACAGCACCACCAGGAGCCTTATCAAGGTGTTGGGCATGTGGGGATGCTCGGTTCGGCAATCAAAAGACAGTTCACTCGTCTCCGGGCCGGAACAGGTGGGCCGAACGCACAGACAAGGAAGGACAGGAAAATGGGGGACCAATGATGCCTTATCGATGTCGGCGACGCATCAGGGGGCCGTGCTACCGTCCCTGGGTGAAATGGGGTCAGAGTAAAAATACTCCTCCACTTTCGATCGGAAAATGCACGGGGGCTGACGTGTTTTTACTCTGACCCCAAATTCGGGCGGCGGTCATCCGAGCCTATTGGGATTGTCGGAGACCCGAAGTAGACTAACGCAGATGTTCCCCCGGGCGGGTGTAGTTCAATGGTAGAACCTCAGCTTCCCAAGCTGATGACGTGGGTTCGATTCCCATCACCCGCTCCACATCCCCATACATCGATTAGGGCCCCCAGCCGGAGCGAGTGGTTCCCCGCCATTGAACAGTGAAACAGTTCTCACTGAATAGGCTCACAACTCGCAACTTGCGTGGCGATTTGCTTGGAGGGCTGACTGCTGCGGTAATTGCATTGCCTCTGGCGGTTGCCTTCGGCGTTGCGTCCGGGGCGGGACCGGTTGCCGGTCTCTACGGGGCAATCTGCGTTGGATTTTTCGCAGCTCTTTTTGGCGGCACCCCGTCTCAGATATCCGGGCCGACCGGTCCGATGACGATTGTCTTTGCGTCGGTCTTTTCAATGCATGCACAACAGCCTGCGGTCGCTTTTACCGTGGTCGTTCTGGCTGGAGCATTTCAGATTCTGTTCGGCACGCTCAAGCTCGGCCGATACATCAACCTGATGCCCTACCCGGTAATCTCGGGTTTCATGACGGGCATTGGCTGCATATTGATCATCATGCAGCTCGAACCGTTGCTCGGCTATCAGAGCCCGACGTCCGTATCCAATGCCATATCGGTACTGCCGGACCAGCTGCTGGCGCCAAACTGGCACGCAGTCGCTATCGGCTCCATCGCACTGCTAATTTGTCTGTTTACGCCGGCGCCTGTTTCGCGGCGGATTCCGCCATCACTACTTGCGTTGGCGGTTTCGTCGCTACTAGTGGTCATCCTGGATGAGGCAAGCGTGATCGGGAAGCTGCCAACAGGCTTTCCCGATTTCGTAATTCCGCTATTCGTATTCGACAGTCTCAACGAGATTCTTGTTTCAGCCGTGGTGCTCGCGATTCTCGGATCCATGGACAGCCTGTTGACGTCACTCGCCGCGGACAACGTCACCCGCTCATTTCACGACTCCGACAAGGAGCTCGTTGGGCAGGGCATTGGAAACCTCGTCGCTGGATTCGTGGGAGCACTGCCGGGAGCCGGCGCCACTATTCGAACTTTGAGCAATATCAAAGCCGGCGGCAGAACTGCGCTGTCGGGGATCAGTCACTCTTCGGTGTTGCTGATTGTTGTGCTCGGATTCGGGCGAGGACTGGAGTTCATCCCGCATGCAGCGCTGGCCGGAATCCTGATCAAGGTTGGCGTGGACGTGATCGACTGGCGATACCTTCGCCTCATGGGCCGGGCGCCAAACTCCGATTTCATGCTAATGCTGATTGTGCTGATGCTCACGGTGTTCGTCGATGTCATCACGGCTGTGGCTGTCGGTTTCGTGCTTGCGGCCCTGACATTCGTCAAGGAATCAGCGGAGGTCCAGATGGAATCCATAAAGGCCTTGTCGGATCCGGATCACGCGCAGTTTCTGAATCATGAAGAAGCAGCCCTGTTCAGAAGATGCAATGCGAAACTACTGTTTCTGTATCTTTCCGGCCTGATGAGTTTCGGCGCTGCCAAGGAACTGACCCGCCGTTTGGCTCAAGTCAGTTCATTCGAAGTGTTGCTCATTGACCTGAGCGAGGTACCCCGCGTCGACGGAAGTGCAGCGCTGGCACTCGGCGAGGTCGTGGAACGGGCTATCGATGCGGAACAGGATGTGATACTGGTCGGTCTCTCGGCGGACGTCGCGCGCTTGCTCGGCAGAATGCACATTCTCGATCGCTTCCACGAAACGAAACGCTTTTCTTCGCGTCTCGAAGCTCTTGCTTATGCCGCCCGGCAACTTGAGACCAGCTCCGCAACTGACGCATAGAGAACGTCGCGTCATTCCTCTACCAATCGACCGTGACTCGCCAGACCTTCAGCCTGTAAACTCTCCCGCAACCACACGACTTGCGGGTGTCGTCTAATGGTAGGGCCTCAGCTTCCCAAGCTGATGACGTGGGTTCGACAAATCGTCAGGACTGACGATTTGGGCCGCACGGCGACTCTTGCGCAGCAAGGGCGAGGGCCAGGGATGGTCCGAGTCATTCCCATCACCCGCTTCATAACTCCCTCATTTCCACAAACAACTGACGGAGGGTGTCCTAGGCCCGCACGCAGAAGCCAACGCTATAATCTGGCTGTCGATTAGGGAGACCTGACAATGAAGCACCTGGCCGCCGCACTCCTCACCTTGTTCTTCTCTGGCATCGCGTCCGCCGACCAGAGCATCCCCGACAAATACCCGGACTCGGTGTTGTACGACGCGCCACGGGAAGTCATGCCGGGAGTCTGGTCGGCGATCGGCGCCACGGCACCGCCGACCTATGAGAATTCCGGTCACAACAACAATCTGTCATTCATCATCACCCCCGACGGCGTCGTGGTGGTCAATGCCGGCGCCTGCTATCTGTTGGCCAGGGCCCTGCACGAGGAGATCCGCCGGATCACCGACCAGCCGGTGCGCTACGTGATCCTGGAGAATGGCCAGGGGCACGCCGCACTGGGCTCAAATTACTGGCAGGAACAGGGTGTGCCGGTGATCGCCCACGTCGACGCAGCCGCGGAGATCGAAGAAGGGGCCCACGCTTTGCTGACCCGGATGGAGGGCTACAACCGGGACAAGGCCGAGGGCACGGAAGTGGTGTTGCCAGATATCACCTTCGAGGACGAGTACGTGATCGAACTGGGTGGCATGCGGATCGAAGCCCTGTATCTGGGGCCGGGTCACAGCCCGGGCGATATCCAGGTCTGGATGCCGCAGCAAAAGCTGGTGATCTCCGGCGATATGGCCTTCCATCAGCGCCTGCTGCCGATCTTCGACAACACGGACACAAAGGGCTGGCTCGAGACCTATGAGCGGTTCCTGGCGTTAGAGCCCGAGGTCGTGATCCCGGGTCACGGGGTGCCGACAAACGTGGACGTCGTGACCGAATACACCAAGGACTATCTGGTTTTTTTGCGTGGTGAAGTGCAGACGCTGCTGGATGAGGGTGGCACCCTCGATGATGCCTACAAGATCGACCAGTCGGCCTATTCCCATCTCGACACTTACGACGAACTGGCGGCGCGGAATGCCGGGATCGTGTTCGAGGCGATGGAATTCGAGTAGCTGATCGGGGTGGGCCGTTTGGGGACCGCGCCCCTGGCCGCCGCGGTCTTGGAATAAGTCGTCTCAAAGCGGGCTTTCCCTGCCTTGAGCTCCCGGGCGGATCTCCGCAACCTCGGCACAGCCTCGAACCTGGCGTATTACCCCCTAAGGGATGCGACAATAGTATGATATTGTCATACGAAATCCCCGCCGCATCCGAGGCCAAGGCCATGTCGATGACCAGAAAGACCATTACGCTGACCCGGCAGATGGACGACTTCGTCAAAGCACAAATCGCGGCCGGACGATACGGCAACGACAGCGAGTATTTCCGGGATCTCGTCCGGCGGGACCAGGCGCGTTACGAAGCCGAGTTGAAGCTCGGCGAGCTGATCGACCTCGCCGAAGCGGACGGCGAAAGCGGTCGATCGCCCCGCGCGGTCTGGGATGCGGTGGAGCGTGACGCGGAGCAAGGCTGACGTCCGCCTACTGCGCCGCGCGGAAGCAGATCTCGTGGCGATCGCACGATTCACGATTTCCCGATTCGGTGCAGAGCAGTCGCGGCGCTACCGGGACGGGCTGATGGCCAGCATTGACGCGTTGGCGCGCCATCCCTTGATGGGGACCGATCTCGGCCACATCCGCCCGAATCTGCGCCGGCATATCTGGCAGGGCCACTCCATCTATTACCGTGCGACCGACCACGGCGTGGTCATCCAGCGCATCCTGGGGCCCGGGCAGGATCCAATGCGTCACTGCTGAGAGGATCGCAGCCCGGGAACGAAAGGAAATAAGTAGTTGCTAAAGTAGTAAGCTCTAATATATTATCCCTCCATCATCCTGCGGAGGATATGCCCATGACCGGACAACTCGACTGGCTGCGCGGCGGCACTGTGCTGGCTTTCGCGTTCCTGATCGCCGTGTGGCTGGTGAAGCCTATCGGCGTGTCGACCCAATTCGTGATCGCTGACGGCGTCGTCTGGGATCTCGTCAACCCCGGACTGGTGGTGGAGGACCCGGCGACCCAGTCAGGCTACAACAGTGACAATGCCTATCTGGCCAAGAGCGGCGGCAAGTACGCCAAGAACGTCGCCAACCCGATCAACTACTCGTTCGTGTTCGTCATCGCCATGGTCTTCGGTGCCTGGCTGTCCCGGATCACCCGCGGCCCGCAGCCTTCAAAGGCCGACCAGGTCGCGCCCCGGGTCTGGCGCAACCGTTTCGGCGACAGGCCATACGCTCGTTATGCACTCGCTTTCGCCGGCGGCTTCCTGGTGCTCTACGGCGCCCGGCTGGCCGGGGGCTGCACCAGCGGCCACATGATGAGCGGCATGATGCAGACCTCGGTCTCCGGCTATCTGTTTGCCCTGACGACCTTCGCCACCGGCATTGCGGCGGCATTGACCCTGTACCGCCGCGGCGACGGCCATCGCTAGGAGACGCTCATGGAAATCGTATTGGCAATCTTTCTCGGCACCCTGTTCGGCTTCGTCCTGCACCGGGTCGGCGCCTCCAATCCCGAGAACATCATCAACATGCTCCGGCTGACGGATCTGCATCTGATGAAAACCATCCTGTTCGCCATCGGCCTGAGTTCCAGCGCGTTGTTCCTGGGCATGGCCGTCGGCCTGATCGATCCGGGCCATCTGTCGGTCAAGGGCAGCTTCAACGGCGTCCTGCTGGGCGGTGCGCTGCTCGGTCTCGGCCTCGGCTCCGTCGGCTATTGCCCCGGAACCGGCCTGGCCGCCATGGGCGACGGCCGCCGGGACGCCGTGGCGTTCGTGTTCGGTGGGCTCGCCGGTGCTTTCGCTTACATGCTGACCTATCCGGCCGCCAAGGCAACGGGCCTGCTCGATCCCATCGCCGGCGGCAAGAGCACGCTGGCGGCCACTGGCAACGAGTCCTATGTGGCGTTGGTGCCCGGTGTCCCCGGCTGGATGTTGGCGCTGGGCATCGGCATCCTGCTGATGGGCATCGCCTGGGTCCTGCCCGGACGTCCGGGCAGCGGCTCCCGCCCCCTGCCTCACGGCGTGCCAGCCAGTTTCTGAGGACAGATCCCGGGGACAGTGACTAATCCCCATCCGGAATCAGGTCACTGTCCCCGATCTACAAGGGTCGCCCCGCCAGCACGATGGAATACGCCTCGACCCGGTAGGCGGAAGTCGGGATTTCCGGCGCCGCATCGGGCGGGTGGATGTCCCCGGGCGACTCCAGAGACGTATCGATCAGCAGGCACCAGGGTGAATGACCGGCTCGTGTCGGCGGCAGCATGAACTCCAGCGGCTCACGGAATGCATTGCCCATGATGTGCATCTCACGACGCCGGTTCATGCCGATAAAGGTCGCCGCCAGCGCATGCGAACGGTCCGACCAATCCGGCTCGTTAAGACGCACGCCGTGCCACGCGAATTCGGTGTCCTCGAGCAGCTGTTTTAGCGTGACCCGATCCTGGATCAGCGACATGTCGAGATTCAGCCGATAGTGGATCAGATAGCGCAGGAAACGTGACACGTCACCGTGGCGCTCCATCAGGCTCCAGTCCAGCCAGCTCAGCTCGTTGTCCTGGCAATAGACATTGTTATTGCCCCGCTGTGAATGCCTCATCTCATCGCCCATCAGGATCATCGGCGTGCCCATGGACATCATCAGGATGGTGAGGAAGTTCTTCACCTGGCGGTTGCGCAGGGCCTCCACGTCCGCATCGTCGGTCGGGCCCTCGACGCCGCAATTCCAGCTGTAGTTCTCGTTACACCCGTCCCGGTTGTCCTCCCGATTGGCCTCGTTGTGTTTGCGGTCATAGGAGACCAGGTCGTTCAGGGTAAAGCCGTCGTGACAGGTGACGAAGTTGATGCTCTGGCCGGGCTCGCGATCGTCGTGGCTATAGAGATCCGGGCTGCCCAGCATGCGGGTCGGCAATAGCTGCAGCACGCCACGGTCACCGCGGACGTAACGTCGGATATCGTCCCGGAACTTCCCATTCCACTCGGTCCAGCGGTAGCCGATAAAGCTGCCCACCTGATAGAGGCCTCCGGCGTCCCAGGCTTCGGCGATGATTTTGCTGCCGGCGAGGACCGGGTCGCTCTCGATGGCCCATAGCACCGGCGGGCTGTGGGAGGGCCGGCCCGATTCGTCCCGGGCCATCACCGAGGCCAGATCGAAGCGGAACCCGTCCACGTGCATCTCTTCGACCCAGTACCGGAGACTGTCCAGGATCAGGCGGCGCACGATGGAATTGTTGGCGTTCATGGCGTTGCCGGTGCCGCTGAAATTCGAGTAGTGCTCGGCGTGTTCCTCGAACAGGTAGTAGATGTGATCCTCGAGACCCCGGAAACAGAAAGTGGGGCCGCGATCATCGCCTTCGGCGGTGTGGTTATAGACCACGTCGAGAATCACCTCGATGCCGGCGGCATGGAGGGCTTTGACCATGTCCCGGAATTCGGTGACGGCGGCGAGCGGATCCCGCGCCACGGCGTAGCCGGCATGGGGGGCAAAAAACGACACCGGGCTGTAGCCCCAGTAATTGGACAGACCGGGCGGGCAATCCTGTTCGTCGAACTGGTAGACCGGCAGCAGTTCCACCGCCGTGATGCCCAGTTCACGAAGATAAGGGATCTTTTCGATCACGCCCCGGTAGGTGCCCCGCATATCCGCCGACAGACCAGAGGACGGGTGGCGGGTGAAACCGCCCACATGCATTTCGTAGATGACCGACTCCGAGTACGGCCGCTGGAGTGGTCGGTCGCCCTGCCAGTCGTAGCCCTCGTCTCCGACCAGCACGCTTTTCATGGCCTGGCCCAGGTTGGCCCCGGGACGGGCGGCGGCGGCCCGTTCATAGCCGGCGCCGGTCGCCACGCCGCGCCCGTACGGATCCAGCAGGAGTTTTTTTCCATCGAAGCGGAGCCGTCGCGACGGCTCCCCCGGCCCCGCGACCCGGTAACC
>JBATKC010000318.1:0-6091 GCA_049669065.1 Gammaproteobacteria bacterium | reverse complement strand
AGCAGGGCCTGTGCCTGCCGGAGCACGGTCTCCGGCGGCGTCGACCCTGCCTCGTCGGCCTCGCTCATCGCAGCGGATAGGAGAAACGGAAGTCGTCTTCCGGGTCCCTGAAGTTGAGATAGCTGGTGAGGATGTATTTGTCGTTGGACACCGGTGCCTCACCCACATGCTCGAACATCCAGTTTGGCGGCATCATCAACAGGCGCCCGACTTTGGGCGCGACGCGGGTGCCGAGTACCGGGAATACCGTCTCGCCGCCCTCCTCGACCGTGTTCAGATACCACAGGAATCCGAGTGTCCGCACCGCGGACTTGTGATCAAACACATCGACGTGCAGCGGGAAATGGTGTGGCTCCGGGCTGGCTGCCTGGTACTTCTTTATCTTCAGATGCTCAAACGCACGCGGCGCTTTGCGCGCCAGCATCGATGCCGCCGGGATGGTGGCGTAGTCAGCCAGATGGCGCACCATATTGGCGATCAGGGTCCGCTCGATGTCGCGCCATTCCGGGAGCGCATTACGCGTGATCACATACTCGATCCAGGTCCGCTGCCGACCGCGCTGGAACTGTTGCTCCGGGTCAGCCTCGACCAGTCCGACAATACGCGCGCAAAGCGCCGGATCGAGGGCGTTGTCGTAGACCCGGATAAGATCGGTCAGGCGCAGTTCGGGATTAGCATTCATAGCCGAAGTGCTCGATGTGTGGTGCCAGGGTTTCCATTGCAGGCTCCAGATAAGCGGCATAGGCCCGCCAGCGGTCGAGCGAGCGCCGGTACAGGGCCTCGGTCACCTGATGATAACTGTTGGTGTTGATCCGGCCCCGCTGCCGCGCGCGCTCGGCGTACTCGAGCACCTGCGGATCCCAGTCCAGCCCGAGGAACCCCAGCAAGCGCCGCGTCTCTCCCTCCAGATCCCCGACCAGTGACTCGTAGCGGACCACGTGGTGGTCGAGCGGCAAACGCTGCTGGTAGAGCTGCCACAACCGCATGGTTTTGTCATAGATCCGTGCCGCGTCCTGCAGCGTGTAGAAGTTGGCGAAGGCATCGCTGGGCGTGTAGTGCTGCATAAAGTTCGACAGCACGACGTCGCAGGGATGACGCTGGCAGAAGATAAACTTCGCATCCGGGAACAGCCGCCACAACATGCCGATCTGCAGCGTACGGATCGGCATTTTGTCGATCACCAGCGACCCGTCGGCCGCGTCGACAAATGGCGCCAGCGCGTCAAAATAGAGCTGGCGCAGATGCGTGATGGCCGTCTCGTCGAGATCGGCGAGCGCCGCCGGATAACCGGCTGGCATGGCCTGCAGCGCCTCCACCGCAGGCAGGATCGTCACCTGCTCCTCGATCGTGCTGATGCCCGGATGACTGTCCAGGATCACGTCTGTCAGGGTCGTGCCGGAGCGCGGAAAACCGAGCATGAATACCGGCGCGGGGCGTTCCGTGGGCGGTGTCGCCGTCCATTGGTCAAACGCGGCATTGCTAAAAAACTCATGCAGCGTGTCGAGCAGGCTCAAAAAGCGCTCCGGCCGCGCCGCACGCGCCCGTGGCGTAGCCCGGGCCAGCTCGTTGGCCGCGGTGAAGTGCTCCATGGCAGCGTCGGCCTGGCCGGCCCGATCGTGCAGATAGCCCAGCTGATAATGGAACTGCTCGGCCAGACGCGAGTCCATCGCAGCCGTGTCGAATCTCGCCAGCCGTTGCAGGCCCTGCTCCGCCTCGCCGCGACGGCGATCCCCTTTCGCCGCCTCCAGGTTCAGTCGCGGGTGATCAGGCGCGATCAACAGGCCCTTTTCGACCGCCGCTTCGAGCTCCTGCATTCGATTGGTCTCTTCGTAGAGAGCCGCCAGCTCGGCATGGACCTCTGCGGCCTGAGGATTCAGCTCCAGCGCGCGTCTGAAGCTGGTCTCGGCCTCTTCGCCGCGCCGCTGTTCGTTCAGCACCAGACCGAGATTCATGTGCACGGTCCAGTTGTCCGGATCCGCCTGCAATGCGCGCCGATAGCAGACCGCAGACTTCTTGAAGTTACCGCGGGTGTGATAAGCGATGCCCAGGTTGATCAGCGTATCCAGATGCTGCGGACGCATCTCCAGCGCCTTTTCGAATGCCGCGATGCCGTCGTCGATTTCGCCCAGCCCCATCAGCACCGTAGCCAGGTTGTAGCGGGCCGAGGCGAGCGTCGGGTCGACTGCGACCGCGTGTTCGAACGCGTCCTTTGCTTCTTCCAGCCGGTCCATGGCGCGCAAGGCGTGGCCGAGATGATCATAGGCCACCGCGAAGTCCGGCCGGATCAGGACCGCCCGGCGGAAGGCATCCGCCGCCTCGGCCAGACGGCCCATGTTGTTGAACGCACGGCCGAGATTGTCATAGGCGCCGGCGAGATTGGGATCGATCTCCAGTGCCTTGGCGAAAAACCCGGTGGACGCCTCCGGTTTGCCCTGACGCAGCAGCAATTCGCCCATGTTCGAGTGCGCCAGCGCAAACCCTGGCTCCAGCGCGATCGCCTGCTGATAGAGCGCGGCCGCGTCATCGAGCCGTTCCCGCGCCTTCATCAGGTTACCGAGGCTGTTGATAAAGATCGCTTTTAGCGGATCGAGCTTTATCGCCTGGCGGATGAGCCGTTCGGCATCCTCGAGCCGGCCCTGACGGGCATCGATGTTGCCCAGACAGTGCAACGCATCGGCATGCCCGGGCTCACGCTTGAGCACGTCCAGATATTGGGCCTTGGCCGACTCGAGGTCGCCCTCGTGCTGGGTCTGCTGGGCCTGACGATATAATTCCGTCACGGATAGGGGCTGAGCGACCATATCGTCCTGATTCTGGGCCCTGGATGGGCAAAACGTATAATTATCCGCTTTTGCGAAGACGGCGCAAGAAACCGCCGGCGCAGTGTTCAGGTCTCGAGATGGAACGGAAGCCACCCGCCGCTGGTCTCGAACAGCGGGTGGCTGACCGCTCGGGATATGGGCGCGCTACCGCGTTTCTGCTACCGTTCCGCGCACTCGAGGATCTGGACAATCTGCATGAGCAAGCCTTTGATCATTGCCGGCCTGGCAGCCCTGCTCGCCTCCGCGCCGGTGTCGGCGGCCGAATCCGACTCGGCCGCCTCCGCCTTTATGAAGTGCGCCCGGATCTCCAGCGACGGCCAGCGTCTGTTGTGCTACGACCGGCTGGCGACTGACCTGATAGAGCTGGGATTGACCGCTCGAGGCGGTCTGCCCGATGTTGCGAGCCCCGCATCACCCGGTAAAGACGGCGCGACGGCCGCGCCAGCCCCCGATCCTGAGGCCGCACGACCCGCGGCCACGGAAGCCACGCAACAGGCCGCCGCGTCGGGTTCGGGCCAGTTTGGCGTGGAGCGGATGGAGGATGCCCCCGGTACCGATGTCGAAAAAATCCAAAGCCGCTACGTGGGCGAATTTACCGGCTGGGATGGCAAGACCGTGTTCGAGCTGGAAAACGGTCAGGTTTGGCAACAGATCGGCTCGGGCCGGATGACCTATCGGGTCACCAACCCGATGATCACCATCAAGCGCGCCTTTATGGGCAGTTATCTGCTCAGGGTCGAGGGACGCAACAAGTCGGTGCGGGTCAAGCGGATCAAATAGACCTCAGGCATCCGCCACCAGCGGCCCCTCGGTCGGCCGCCAGATTTCTTCCTTCTCGACCAGCCCGTAAAGACCTTCGGCCTGACCCCGCAGTCCATTGGCGACCTGACGCCAGTCCACATCTTCTTCACCAGGCGCGTCGCCTTTCTCCCCCAGCTGTTCCAGCCGGGCGCTCTGCAGCTGCCACTTCATGACAAAGTGACGCGCCGCGTCGCGAGCGGTCTCGGCGACATCCAGTTCGAGATGATCGGAGGGGATATCCACGCCGGAGATCACCCAATAGGCCCGGTTCCTGTCCGATCTGGACCAGGCCTTGCCGATAAACAGCCGGTGCGGCAGGGTCCACACCGCGTGACCCATCACCTCATCCTCGAACAGATCACTGTTACGGATATGCTGCGCCATGTTCTGCAGCTGGGACTTGGTCCAGTCCGTATACGCCTGCAGCTCTTCGTCATTCTTGAACACCATCTCGATTCTTCCTCTCCGTGATGCGTTGGCGCCCGCCTTGCGTTAGCCAGGCGGAGTTTCCGGCGACGCTTTCCTTATCGGCTCCAGACGACGCGGTCGATAGACGTCAGCGTCGATACTCCAGGCCTCCTGCGCGCGTTCCTTGTCTTGATAACGTTTCATATTGGACTGCATCCAGACCATATCGGCCCCACGCTCAGCCTTGAGCGCCTCGAACATGGCCTGGGCCTGAAAATCTACCGCATCGTCGAATTTCCCGTTGGCCGCGGAGACCATGGCCAACGTCTCCGCCGTGAACCGCCCGGGCTCCCTGGTGTAGAGGACGGTAGAGGTCTCCAGGGCCTGGCGCAGCTGTTCCTCGGTGGCGTCCGCGCACACCGCATAAGCCCGCGCCAGCGCCATCAGCACCTGTTTGTCGCGGGGGTTGATCGATGCTCCTCGGGCCAGCACCGGATGCGCCCACTGGCAATCACCAGAGGCGAGCCAGGCCATGCCCAGCAGATACATCACCTCCGGGTCTCGTGGCAGCACATGAGCAATCTGACCGTAGTGCTCACCCGCCTCGGAGAATTCCTTGCGGCGCATCAGACTGTTGCCGAGCAACAGTCTCGGTTCGATCAGCTGCGGCTCGGTCTCCAGCGCTTTCCGGTAGTGGGCCTCGGCCTCGGCGTCGTCGCCGGCCCGTTCGTAGAGTGTACCGACGAAATAATTGGCTTTGGCATTGCCCGGCTCGATCGACAATGCACGACCGAAAGCTGTCATCGCCCCTTGCGGATCCGCGGTGGCCGCCTTGAGCTCGCCCATGGCCACCAGCGCTTCCACATCACCGGGCCGGATCGAGGTCGCGATCTCATAGAGTTTGATCGCTGCCTGCGGGCTGTTGTATTCCCTGGCCTTCGCCGCAGTCTCCAGATAGTGGTCTGCCCCCAGCGTGTGGGAATAGACGAACGCCATCAACGGATCTTCCACCCTGGGCCGACGATCGCCGGCCCGGGCGGCCTCCGCATCGGCCTTGTCGTTCTGGCCCAGTCCACGATAAGCCGCCGCGAGCTGACCATGGATGTAATTCGCTTCCGGATCGAGCCCCAATGCGCGTTCGTAGGCCTCGGCTGCCCCCTGGTAATCCAGCTGTTGCAGCAACACATCGCCAAAGCCGGTGAGCGCGGCGACGTCCTGCGGATCGCGCTTGAGCGCGACAGTGAACCCGGCTGTGGCTTCATCCAGACGTCCCAATTGCAGCTGAATCTGGCTCCGGCGCACCAGGGCCGGCGTATACGTGAACGCAAGGTCCAGCGTATGGCTAAAGCTCTCTATGGCGCGTTCCGGCTCGTTTTCCTGCTGGTAATGGATACCGAGCAAGTAAGGCCAGCGGAGATTGTTGGCATCCAGCGCCATCGCGTTGCGCAAGCAGGCCCCTGCCGCGGCCTGCTGACCGTTGGCCAGGTAATTGATGCCCATGCGGCCGTAGGCGAGACCCAGTTCCTCGCGCTCGAGACGGGTGCGCTGGTCACGGAAGAATTCGAATGCCGGTTCCAGCCGTCCGCGGACCTCCGGGTCCAGCACGGACATATCGGGGTGAGGCACCAGCTCCAGATCCGGCAACGCGGTCTGTTCCTGAGCCTGGCCGGCCGCTGCCAACAGGATCAGCACGGCCGTCAGGGCCCATCGGCCTGGTGATTTCGATGTTCTGCTCATGGATCATTCATCCTGTTCCGCTATACGGGAACATTTGTCGCCATTATCGCGGCTTGGCCACGAGGGCGCACGCTGGCTCCGATCAAGGGCCCGGCTTTCGGCCGGGCGCGGTGCCGCGCGGCGCGAGAGGATATCACGAGCCGGGCGGAACGGCCCCCGAAGCCTCGGTCACGACGAGTTCCTGCCGCGGCCGGATGTTGTCAAACCGCTGCACTGCTCCGTCAGGAAAGGTGACCTCGAGGCGCTCGATCCGTTCTGCCGCGCCGATGCCAAAGGTCAGCGTCGCCTCGGTCTGGGACAGATAGCTGCGCACCGGGCTGACC
>JBATKC010000317.1:0-5472 GCA_049669065.1 Gammaproteobacteria bacterium | reverse complement strand
CCACAGGCCTGATCGCCCGCTGCGGGACCAAACACCGCGACCCCGCGACCCGCCAGTAGTGCGATATTTTCACGCGTCGCCGGCGCGGCCCACATCACCCGGTTCATCGCCGGCGCCACCGCCACCGGCGCCTCGCTGGCCAGACACAGGGTGGCCAGGAGATCATCGGCAAGACCGGCGGCAAGCCGCGCGATAAAGTCCGCGCTCGCCGGCGCCACCAGGATCAGATCGGCCCAGCGCGCCAGCTCGATATGCCCCATCGCGGCCTCGGCCTCGTCGTCCCAGAGCTGGTCGCGCACCGGATAACCGGACACCGCCTGGAAGGTCATCGGCGTAACAAAACGGGTCGCACCCGCGGTCATCACGACCTGTACCCCGGCGCCGCGCTCGCGCAGCCGGCGTACCAGATCCGGGCTCTTGTAGGCGGCGATGCCGCCTGACACGCCCAGCAGGACCCTTTTCCCGTCAAGCTCAGCCATTTTCCCGCGTCTCGGTGTGGGGCGTGGCAGCTTATCCTAAGCGTGGCGGGTTGATAAGGCCGGACAGCGCAAAAGGGGAGACTTGAGCATGGCGATCACTGCCTGGCCCGAGGGCGAACGGCCCCGCGACAAGCTGTTACGGGACGGGCCCGCCGCATTGTCCGAAGCGGAGCTGCTGGCGGTCGTGCTGCGTTCCGGGGTACGCGGAAAGTCTGCGGTGGCGCTGGCCCGGGAGCTGCTGGTCCGGTTTGGCAGTCTGCGCGGGCTGTTGAGCGCCGACCGGCGACAGCTTTGCGCGGTCTCCGGCCTCGGTCCGGGCAAGTTCGCCCAGCTACAGGCCGGGCTGGAGTTATCCCGTCGCCACCTGGCCGAGGGCCTGCACCGGGAGGGGCCTTTGAACAGCCCCGGCGAGGTGCGTGAATATCTGGCCGCGCGGCTGCGCGACCGGCCCTATGAGGTGTTCTGTTGTCTCTATCTGGATAATCGCAACCGGTTGATTACCATAGAAGAACTGTTCCGGGGCACGATCGACGGCGCCAGCGTCCATCCGCGCGAGGTGGTCCGTCAGGCCATGACCCACAACGCAGCGGCGGTGATTCTGGCCCATAATCACCCCTCGGGCGTGGCCGAACCCAGCCAGGCCGATGAGGCCATCACCCGGCGCCTGGCGAACGCCCTCGCGCTGGTCGATATCCGGGTGCTGGACCACCTGGTGATCGGCGACGGGAAAACGGTGTCCTTCGCCGAGCGGGGCCTGCTGGCCGGCTGAGACCGGCCGGGGCAGCCTTGCGCGACGGGCCGTGGGCTGGTATAAAGTCGCGCTCTTTGGGCTGCCCGCCAGCCCCGAAATTCAGAGGAATTCAGTGATGTCCAGAGTCTGCCAGGTCACCGGCAAGCGCCCGATGTCGGGGAACAACGTGTCCCATGCGAACAATCGCACCCGTCGCCGCTTCCTGCCCAATCTGCATACCCACCGTTTCTGGCTCGAAGACGAGAAGCGCTATGTGACCCTGCGCGTGTCACAGAAGGGTCTGCGCACTATCGATAAGCTGGGCCTCGAAAAAGTGGTCGCGGACCTGCGTGCCCGCGGCGAGAAGATCTGAGGAGGTCTGTTATGCGCGAAAAGATCAGACTGACGTCGTCCGCCGGCACCGGCTTCTTCTACACCACGACCAAGAACAAGCGCCTCCATCCGGAGAAGATGGAAGTGATGAAATATGATCCGAAGGTGCGCAAGCACGTGAAGTTCAAGGAAGCCAAGATCAAATAAGGCTGTCCCGAATCCAGATACAAAAAACCCCGCCGACGGCGGGGTTTTTTTTGGGTTCGATGACCGGGTGCGTTCAGACAGCATGACCCCGTGGCATGGTGTAGCCGCGCAGCGTGGCCGCGAATTCCTGCAGTCTGCGCACACCACTGGCCTCGGCCTGCTGGCACCATTCCTTGAGTTGCGCGATCAGACGTTCGTTGCTGATCAGGCTGGCGCCATCCCACAGCGTACGCAGCCGCTCGCGGAACTCGTGCACGGTCTTCAGCGCCTGGCTCGACTCCAGCAGCTCCCGCAGACGGTCGTCCGCACCAGGCTCGAGCAATGCCGGTTGACGTATCAGAAGCTTGCGCGCGCGGCTCGGCAGACTCATGCCGCGGCGTTTCAACTCGGCCAATTCGCGCTTGAACACCGGCAGCGTCACGGTGCGGGTATAAGCGCGCAGCACATGCATGCGGTTGACGATAATCGCGCGTGCCGTCTCCAGATCGATCGAGCGGCGGCCCGGCTCCACGACCGGCACCGGCGCCACGCGCCGTACCTTGGCCAGACCGACGGTCCGCAGCACCACGATGGCGCCCCAGCCGATATCCGCTTCCCACGGCCGGATCGAGAACTTGGCCGAGCTGGGGAATGCATGATGATTGTTGTGCAGTTCCTCGCCGCCGAGCAGAAAGCCCCAGGGCACCACGTTGCGCGAGGCGTCGTCGCATTCGAAATTCCGGTAGCCGTAGTAATGACCGACGCCGTTGATGATGCCCGCTGCCAAGAGCGGCTGGGAGACCATCTGGATCGCGATCATGATGATCCCGGGCACGCCGAACAGCAGCAGCATCGTGATCACAAAGATGGTGATGCCGAGGTTTTGACGGGTGTAGAAGCGTCGCTCCAGCCAGTCATCCGGCGTGCCGCGGCCGTACTTCTCGATCGTCTCGGGATTGCGGGCCTCTTCCTGATAGAGTTCGGCGCCCTCGAGCAGGACCTTTTTCAGGCCTTCGACCTGGGGACTGTGAGGATCATCCGGAGTCTCGCAGCGCGCGTGATGCTTGCGATGGATCGCGACCCATTGCCGGGTCGAAATACCGGTACTCACCCACAGCCAGAAACGGGCGAAGTGACGCAGCGCCGGATGCAGATCCAGACCGCGATGGGCCGCATCGCGGTGCAGGTACAATGTCACGCAAAGCACGGTCGTCTGGACCATGAGGAAAGAGACCAGGGCATAGCCCCAGAAATTGAGGTCCAAAAGGCCGTACATATAGTCCATAAGTGGTTATTCCTGATCGAAGGTCAGCCCGCAAAATATACGGAAGCCGGCAAGGCAACGCAAAGCGACGGGTTCACACAAAGGCCCGTCCCCGGCGGCCTGAAGCCGGCGCCGTCTATGGATCATGCCCGAATTACCTGAAGTTGAAACGACGCGCCGCGGCATAGAGCCCTGGCTGCTCGGCGCCAGCGTCAAAGCCGTGGCGGTGCGGGAACGGCGGCTGCGCTGGCCGGTCACGCCCCGGCTCGCGCGGGAATTGACCGGTCGGCAGATACAAAATCTGGACCGCCGGGCCAAATATCTGTTGATGACGGCCGATGGTGGCACGCTGATCATGCACCTGGGCATGTCCGGCTCGCTGCGGGTGCACAAGACACCGGGACAGCCCGGCCCGCACGATCATGTCGATCTGGTGTTGAGCAACGGCCGCACGCTGCGCTTTAACGACCCGCGGCGCTTTGGCGCGATATTGTGGACCCGGCGCGACCCGATGCGGCACCCATTGTTGCGCCACCTGGGTCCGGAACCGCTGGGCGCCGGGTTCGACGGTGACTATCTGTGGCGGCTGAGCCGTGGCCGCCGGGCCGCGGTCAAGACCTTTATCATGGACGGCCGGGTCGTGGTCGGGGTCGGCAACATCTACGCCAGCGAGGCCTTGTTCCGCTCCGGCGTCGATCCGCGACGCGCGGCCGGCCGAGTCTCACGACAGCGTTATGGTCTGCTGGCAGACTCGATCCGCGACGTGCTGGCGGCCGCGATCAAACGCGGCGGGACCACGCTACGGGATTTCACCGGGGGAGACGGCCAGCCAGGCTATTTCGCACAGGAACTGAATGTCTATGGTCGTGCAGGTGACGCATGCCGGGGCTGCGGCGGTCCGATACGGCAAACGGTGCTGGGACAGCGATCGAGCTTTTTTTGTCCGCGTTGCCAGCGTTAATAAACACGCACCGCGGCTCCGCCCTCGTTGCGCGGGTCCGAGGCCGCGCGGACTTCGTCATCCTCGTAGTCCCAGGTCACCACATTCATGTTGCCATAGAGACGAGTGGATTCGCGTAATTCATGGCCCATGGATTCCAGCGCCTTGCGCGTGGCCTCGTCGAACGCGGCGGGCTCGAAATAGATACGATCCGGCACATACTGATGGTGGTAACGCGGCAGACTGACGACCGCCGTCGCGTCAGCGCCATCGATCCACGACAACAGCCCCAGCATGACCATGGTGATGATGCGGCTGCCGCCGGGCGTGCCGAGGATGATCACGCCGCGATCCGATTCGGCGATAGTCGGTGACATGCTCGACAACGGTCGCTTGCCCGGCGCGATCGCGTTGGCCGAGGCGCCGACCAGCTCATACAGATTTTGTACCCCGGGCTTGATCGCGAAATCGTCCATCTCGTTGTTCAGCAGCACGCCGGTCCCGGGGATCATGTAGCCCGATCCGAACCAGCCGTTGATGGTCTGGGTCGCCGCCACACGGTTGCCGTCCGCATCGAGGATCGAGTAATGGGTGGTATGCGTCCCCTTGGGTTCCTCGCCCCGGTAACCGGGTAGTGCGCGGCTCGGCGTGGCGCGATCCAGCCGGATCGAGCTGCGCTGGCCGTCCGCATAGAAGGGGTGAGTCAGCATCCCGATCGGCACCGCGACAAAATCCGCATCGCCAAGATACTCAGCGCGATCACGGTAGGCCCTGCGCATGGCCTCCACGTTCAGGTGGATCCGGGTGACCTCGTTGAGCCCCTGGAGGCCGAAGCCACTGAGCATATTGAACATGTTCGCCAGCGCTACGCCCCCGGACGACGGTGGTGGTGCCGAGATGACTCTCACACCCTGATAGGTGAATTCGATCGGCGCGCGCTCGATCACCCGGTAGTCGCGCAGGTCTTCAACCGACCAGATGCCGCCCGCTTCGCTGACTTCGCTCACCATGCGTCGCGCAAACTCGCCGGTATAAAAACCGTCGCGCCCGGCGCTGGCCAGCCGCCCGAGCGTCTTCGCCAGCTCCGGCTGACGGATCTGATAACCCGGTTCGGGCACCGCTCCGTTGTTCAAAAATACCCCGGCGCCTGCCTCCCAGCGCTGGATCAACTTCTGTTTGTAGGTAAGTCCGAGATGCATCCGTGCATAGAGCGGAAAGCCGGATTTGGCCAATCGGATCGCCGGCGCAAGACTCTGCGCCAGTGACAGCTGTCCGTATTTCTGCGCCATATGGAACAACGCGGCCGGCAGACCCGGGATGCCGGCCGCAAGCGGCCCATCCAGCGAGGCGCGCGGAATCGGCTCTCGCTGCTCATCGAGATACATATCGGCGGTGGCGGCACCGGGCGCCACCTCGCGACCGTCCACCATCACCGCATGTTTGTCCGCGGCCCGGTAGAGCAACCACAGACCGCCACCGCCCAGACCCGAACTACACGGCTCCACCACCGCCAGCGCGGCACTCACCGCCACGGCCGCAT
>JBATKC010000316.1:0-4802 GCA_049669065.1 Gammaproteobacteria bacterium | reverse complement strand
GTCGGGGGGCGGGCTCGCGTCACCCTTGTGGTCCTGCTGGACCCCGGCGCCATCTTCCTTGCCGGCCGCCGCGCCATTCTCGAGCGTCATGCCCATATCCAACGCGACAAAGCGGCCCGCGTCGGTCTGCCAGGCGCGCACGTCGATCTGGCGCCCGTCGACGAGCCGGTAGTTGATCTCTGCCGTCGGTTCACCGCCATCAAAGTCGCTCTCGGGCAGCACGTCCTCCAGTTTCAGGTTCTCCAGACCACGACTGATCGGGCTGGTGGCCGACGGGCTGGACAGTTCCCGCCCCTCAGGAACCCGCAGCAGCACGAGATGTCCATCGATGCCCACCAGCGTGACTTCCTCGCCGTCGGCGTGACGGATGGTCACGGCACGCAACAGCTCAGGCGGCACATCAAGCAGCGCCAGTTCCAGCCAGCGCTCGGGGCTGCGGCCCGGCCGCAGTTCCTCGCTGATAAGATAGCTTTCCGCCTCGCCCTGGCGCCGCACATAGGTACCGCGGCCAGCCAGCGTTTCGACTTCGCCGACGATCAGCCGCGGTGACGCAGCAGGTCCGTCGACTTCCAGCAGCACGCCGCTGCCGGTATCGGCGCTGACGTCTTCCACGCCGAGCCGGGGATAGAGCGCCGGATTGGCCGTCTTGGGTTCGATGACACGGGCTTCGCTGAGCTTGAGCAGCAGTTTGCGGATCGCGCCGGCATCGGCCGCATATCCGTGTTTCTCAGACACGCTCCAGCCATCGCTCTCACGATCGAGCGTGACCGTCTGTCCGGACCCGCCGATCAGCAGGCGGATCTGCTCCGCCTGGTTGATCTGCTGGTTGAACCCGGGGAACAGATAGGTGCCGTTATCGCTCAGTGAGGCCGTCGTGGAATCACGCCCTAGCCAGAGTGCTGTCAGCGCCGCCAGCACCGCGACGACGCTGAGTACGACAAGCGTTTTGCCTTTCATCTTGCGTCCCCGTCAGCTTTGGTCGCGGCGCCGGACCCGCACCATCGCCACCGCGATCGCGACGACGGACAGCAACAGGGGCACCAGCCCGATGTTGATGACCTTGAGGGTCGTGCCCAGCCGCTCGATGCTGCGATCGAGATTGCGGCGTACATCACGCAAGGCCTTGCGGATGCGCAGCTTCTCGTCCTGGAACCGCAGCAGTTCCGCCTGTTGTTCCGGCGTGATGATGAGCATGTTGTCCTCGTCCTTGGCCGATTGCAGCGCCTGCAACCGGCTTTCGGTCTCGTCCAGCTCCTGCTGCAGTGCCTGCTCCTGGGCGCGGAAGTTCGCGTCGGCCTCACGGCGCAGGTCTTCGACACGCTCGAACGGGCGCGAGAAAGTGCCGCGGCTGCGCACTGCGATGAGGTCGCTGCTGCCGGTCAGATTGTCCACCCCGTTGACCGCGAAGCTGCCGTTGTCGGCGAAAGCCTGCAGGATGCGCTGGCCAAAGAAATTCTGCACCTGGACCCACATGCGGTCGCTGAGCATATCCGTATCCGCGACCACGATCAGCTGCGGCGTAGCCTCGGCGGCGGCGCGATGTTCGGGCCGATCCGGCGATTCCGATAAGCCCGCGGGCGGGCCTTCCGGAAACGCAGTTTGGAGCGCGCCGCTGACCCGGGCGGCGAGCACATAACGTTCACCGGTGGGCGCAAAGTCGTCGAGCAGCGCCAGCGGGTCTGGCAGAAAGCGCAGCTTTTCGGCGTTGGTCAGCGCGGCCTGATCCGTGCTCTGCACCAGCGGCGTGATCTCTGTCCCGGAGTCGTCGACGCGCGTGATGTGGCCGCTCGAGCCAAAATTAAGGCTGTCCAGATTCGCCGTGATGACGTCATCCCTGGACAGCGCATCGCCGCGCGCGCCGATCATCGCCAGATGACGGATCACCTGACCGGTGCCGGAATTCACCGACAGCGCCTGACCGGCGTCGAGCACCACCTCGGTCGGTTCCACCGAGAATCCCCAGGCGTTGAACAGCGGCTCCAGATTTGACGACCGGTCGGCAAACAGAGCGCCGCTGGCCGAGGCGGGGTCTAGCGGAATCTCGGCATCTGAAATCGGGTCGACAAAGGCCAGCAGCTTGCCACCGCCCATCACAAATTGATCGATGGCATAGAGCGTGGCGTCGCCCAGGTTCTTCGGGTGGACCAGTACCAGCAGCGCGATGTCTTCATCGATGGCGTCCGCGCCGGGATCCAGGTTGCGTACCTCAAATAACTGTTCCATCTGCGTGGTCACTGCCCACGGCGGCAGCGCCTGACCGCTGCGCGGGTCGAAACCCTGGCTCAATGGCAGGGTGCTGATCAGACCGACCACCGGCCGTTGCACGGTGGACAGGTTGTAGACCAGCTTGGCCAGATCGTATTCCAGGAACGCTTCGCGGTCCGGCTGGAAAAACTCGATGATCTCGAGGTCGTCGACTGCGTTGGTGCCGGCCACACCCATGTAGATCGGGTCACCGGCGCCACCGAGGCTGACTGCCTGCAGTCCAAACTGGGACGCCTGGTCTTCCTCTTCCGAGAACGGCAGCGGATCGACTTCAGTCAGCTGCAGTTTGCCGTCAGCGGTGATCACGAACTCCTGCAGCAGCTCGCGGACACGGCGCGCATAGTCGCGCAGCTGGGGGATGCTTTCGGTGGCCTGGTTGGAGAAAAAGAAATACAGCCGGACCGGTTCCTCCAGCGAGGCGAGAACATCCCGGGTGCCCTGGGAGATGGTGTAGAGCTGGTTTTCGGTCAGATCAAGCCGCTGCCCGCGCAACACGGTGTTGCTGAGCACGGTCAGCGCGAGGAACAATACGGCGAGGACCAGCAGACCGGTGCCGCCGACGGAATGACTTTTCTTGGTCGTCACGTTTGTCTCCTAGTCCGCTTTCTTCAGGTCCAGGACCACGGTGTTGGCCGCCAGCCAGAAGCCTATGACGAGCCCAAAATAGACCACCGCGCGCAAATCGATGACGCCGCGCGACAGCGAACGGAAATGGGTCATAAACGACAGCGACGCGACGGCATCGGTCAAGACCTGTGGCGCCCAGCCGCTGAACAGATCGAGCACCAGCGGCAGACCCGACAACAGGAAACCAAAACACACCACCACGGTGATGATAAAGGCGATCACCTGGTTGCGCGTGGTGGCCGAGATGCAGGCGCCGATGGCGAGAAAGGCACCGGCCATCAGCAAGCTGCCCAGATATGCGGTGAAGATGGCGCCGTTATCCGGTTCGCCCAGATAGTTCACCGTGATCCAGATCGGGAAGGTCAGCGCCAACGCGATGCCGCAAAACGCCCACGCCGCGAGGAACTTGCCCAACACGACTTCGGAGGTGCGGATCGGCAGCGTCAGCAGAAGCTCGATGCTGCCGGACTTGCGCTCCTCCGCCCACAGCCGCATCGAAATCGCCGGCACGAGGAACAGATACAGCCATGGATGGAAGGTAAAGAACGGTGACAGGTCGGCCTGACCGCGCTCGTAAAAATTACCCAGATAAAACGTGAACGCGCTGGCCAGCACCAGGAAGATCACGATAAACACATAGGCCACCGGGGTGGCGAAATAGGCACCGAGCTCACGCCGGAAGATGATCCCGGTCTTGTTCATGACGACACCTCCGCACTCGCGCTGCCGGTGGTGATCTCGCGGAACACCTCATCCAGCCGTCCGCTCTCCACCTGCAGCTCGTCCACATGCCAGCCTTGTTCGAGCGCCAGGCGACCCACCGCCGGCAGGATGAACTCACCATCGGTGGGCACGATGCGCAGACGGCCGTCGCCGGTGTCTTCGACCGCACTGACCTTGCCCAGCTCGCCGAGGCGCGCGCGAGCCGCCTCAGGCACCTCGCCCAGCTTCAGACTGACGGCGTTGTGGTAACGTGAGCGGGCTTCCAGCGCCGCCGGCGTGTCATCGGCGAGGATGCGGCCGTGGGCGATGATGATCGCGCGCGCACACACCGCGTGCACTTCCTCGAGGATGTGGGTGGAGATGATGATGATCTTGTCGCTGGCCATCTCGCGGATCAGCGAGCGGACTTCATGCTTCTGATTGGGGTCCAGACCATCGGTGGGTTCGTCCAGGATCAGCACCCTGGGATCGTGGAGGATCGCCTGAGCCAGACCGACCCGGCGTTTGTAGCCTTTGGACAAGGTCTCGATCGGCTGGGCGATGACGCTCTGCAGATGCAGGCGTTCGATCGCCTCGGCCATGCGGCGCTGTTTCTCCGCACCGCTCAGCCCGCGGATCCGCGCGATAAACTCGAGGAACGAGCCCGGAGTCATCTCGCCATAGCTGGGCGCGCCTTCGGGCAGATACCCGATCTGGCTTTTGGCCTTGACCGGCTCCTGCTCCACGTCAAAGCCACATACCCGGGCGCGGCCGGCGGTCGGGGTGAGAAAGCCGGCGATCATCTTCATGGTGGTGGATTTGCCCGCGCCGTTGGGGCCGAGGAAACCGAGGACCTCGCCCTGGCCGACGCGGAAACTCAGTCCGTCGACGGCCACGAGGCTGCCGTAGCGCTTGGTCAGTTGTTCAGTTTCGATCATCCGTATTAACTCTCAATCTATCTGCTGCGATCTTCCGCTGTCTGCAGGCCAGACCAGCCCGGGCGGGCGGCCGGAGGCCGCTGAAGGAGGAACCTTTTACCATGTAGAGCTATATTTTCAACTATCAGTGGTGGATATTCAGCGGCCGCTACGGAGTGCTCGATGCAGATCATCAACGCGCTACAGGCCACGGCGTTGTTGTCCCTGGTGCTTGCGGTCGCCGGCTGCGCAACAGCCCCGCCATCCACCGAAAGGACCGCGGTCATAAGC
>JBATKC010000315.1:0-2315 GCA_049669065.1 Gammaproteobacteria bacterium | reverse complement strand
TGGTGGGGTTCCGGGACGAAAAGCGGGCCGCCGGGACGAAATGCAGGAGCAAGGGGACAGGATTGAACGGCGTCGAATCCAAAACAAGTCTCCCGCGCAAATGGTTCGAAGCCGCCGCCTGGATCGTGCTGGTCAGCGTGTTGTGGGGCGTTGACCTGTTGGCGAAAATCTCCGAGCGCAACCAGTCCGGGTTCGGCAAGGATGACTTCCGGCTGATCTCCGAGCAGGTCACCAGCGCGATCGCCGTGCTGGTCATGATCCTTTTCGTCGTCCGCTGGCTCAAGCTGTTCCCGCTAAAGCGCGACGCATGGGTCCCGGCGGTCATCGGTCATACCGCCGGCAGTGTCATTTTTGCGTTCGGCCACTATGCGCTGATGGTGGCGATGCGCATCGCGTGGTATCAGATCAACGGCATCCACTATGTGTGGCGCGAGCCCTTCGTGGCCAATCTGATCGTCGAATATCAGAAGGACATCAAGGTCTATCTGGGCATCATACTCATTGCCAGCGCCTACCAGTTGTACCGGCGATCGCCCGTTCAGGATGTGCCGCGACCGCTTGACCGAATTGTGGTGCAAACCGGCAGCGGCAAGACCGTGCTCCGGGTTGAACAGATCGATTACCTCGAGGGCGCTCGCAACTATGTATCGGTGTATGCAGAGGGTAAGGAGTACATCGTTCGTCAGACGATGACAGAAATGATGCAGCGGCTTTCTGGTGGTCCGTTCGCGCGCAGTCACCGGAGCTTTATCGTCAACGTCGACAAGATCGCGGAGATACGCTCCGTCGATTCGAACCCGCGTATCTTCCTCAAGAACGGCAATGACATTCCGCTGAGTCGCGGCTATCGGGCCGCGTTCGATGCGACCATCTCCGGTCGCTCCTGATGAAATCGTCAGCGCGCTGACCCTCGGCCAGCGAACCCAAACCTGATCGCCCGATGGTGTTGATGTGCAGGAACGCATCACTCTGGCCGTCTTCCGGCTGAATCAATCGAACGCTATTACCCGGGTCAAACGATTTAAACGTTCCGGTAGCCATGATTGGTCTCCATGACAAAAGCCGTGTCCAATTCCGGGATGCAGAAATAAGCAATGGGTAAACTTTCTTAGCCGTCCCGATCGCGTGCCTTCATACACTGTTTTCCTTATAGAGAAAGGTCCGGGACAGCCCTATATATGAAGTAGGCACCCGGCAAGAGCGTGAACCTGCACCCGCTTACGTCTACGGTCGCCGCGGCGTCCTTGCCGCACCGGTCGCATGGCATTCCCCGGGGGCCTGGGAGGATGTGATGAGAAAACAGACCATTGCTTATATGACCGCACTGGTGATGGCCATCGCGGGAACGGTCGCCTTCGTCGGGACCGGTTTCGCAGCGAAAGGTGGCACTCAAGGACCGCCGACGGGTGGCGAGGTTTCTAATGATCTCTCGTTCCCAGCGGCAGTGACGGAGTCGGTTAACTCCATTGTCGCTAACTGGAGCATGCCGGCCGAGCCAGAGCTCGGGGTCCATTACTCCTACGGCTGCGACGTGCCGGAGATGGACGGACAATTCAGCTATCCCAACACGTCCTGCGTAGACAGCCTGACGGCACCCCAGGTCTATTACACGGCCGAGGAGTGCACCGATGATGTGGCGCCGTCTCCCTGCCAGGGTTATGAAGTCTCGAAGATCTACTGGCAGAAGGTCGACGTCAATGAGTGGTGGGCCGACCAGCAAGGTGTATCACCGAACGTCATGTCGGTGGCTTATCTGGATTGGGGCGACGCGCTGGAGGCGGTGTCCTGGAACGAAGGGTCCGTGATCCGGGTCGAGACTCAGCCTTATAGCAGCACCATTCCGGGTTTCGATCCGGCACTGATCAGCTGTGCGGAGGCTACGGATTATCCGGAAAGCGACTGCAAGGTCGGTATGCAGATGTGGCACGTGGCTGGCCAGGGCATTACCGAGCACTGGGGTGCGCGGGCCAGCGAGGACGATGTGTCCTTCAACTACGATACGCCGTTCCAGATCATCAACACCGGTACCGCGCGGCTAAATCTGACCAAGATGGCGCCGGGCGAGGCGCTGTGTCCGATGCCCGGAGGCAACCCAGGCGAAACGCCGCCCATCGTGGGTGACTGGACCGGGTCCGAATGGGACGGTACCTGCACCTTTATGGACGCTCCATACAGCGTCGAGCTAAGTGTCGGCGGCAAATACGTCTACGGATACAACTGGCGGATGCGCAACGTGGAGCTGGAGAATCAATGTGGAGCGGGTTGGCTGAAGACCGGATATTGGAGGCTGACCTTCTACACGCCCGGTGCTGTTG
>JBATKC010000314.1:0-10260 GCA_049669065.1 Gammaproteobacteria bacterium | reverse complement strand
TGCCAACGCAGACGTTTGCGACGACGGACGCCGTGGTGGGCACCGCCATGATCCGGGCCGCCGGCGACGCTGACTGGTCCTGGCTCGACCCGGAGCAAACGGTGACCCTCACCAGCGGCATCCGGCTGCGGACCGGTCCGGCGAGTGCCGCCGGGCTGCTGCTTCAGGATGGAGGCTCGTTGCGGATCGATGCGCGCTCGGAGATCGAATTCCAGCCGGATGGTCGCATCCTGCTCTCCGCCGGAGCCGTGTATTTTGATTCCGGCGCAGTCGATGCGGAGGCCAACCCTCTGGAGATCGTCACCCCGGACAGCCGGGTCCGTCATCTGGGGACCCAGTTCGAAGTCCGGCACGAGAAGCCCGGATCCAGGATCCGGGTCCGTGAGGGTCGCGTGCTGATCAGCACGCGCCTGAAGGATTTCGAAACCGGGGCCGGCGACGAATTGACGGTCCTCGCTCAGGGTTCCGTCCAGCGGGCCAGCATCGCCGCCGATGATCCGGGCTGGGATTGGGTACAGACGGTAGCGCCGGCGATCTATGCGGAGGATCAGCCCCTGTCGGCGCTGTTGGATTGGGTCGCAAGGGAGACGGGCCGGCAGGTCTATTTCGCCAGGCCCGAACTCGAACTCCGCGCGGCTCGAACGATCCTGCATGGCAGCGCCCGGCGGCTGATGCCCATGGAAGCGCTGGCGGTGATGCTGCAGACCACGGACTTCCACTATCTGGTCACTGGCGGCAACGAGATCCTGATCGATGCCGGATCACCGTAGGCGCAGACCGGGCGCCATGGTCCGATGCCCCTCTGGCCGGGCGAGCTCACGCTCGATCCGGCTGGCTTCGCTGACCGTGCTGCTTGCTCTCATAGCGCAATGCCTCGTGGGGCCGGCGTGGGCGCAGGAACGACCCATGGCCGGCCGTTCGCTGATTAGCGTGATCACCGAAATCGAAGCGGCCGGTCTGGAGGTCTATTACAGCAGCGATCTGGTGCGCCCGTGGATGACGGTCAAGACCGAACCCGGCCCTGTCGAGGGCCGTGATCTGCTCGAGGAGATCATCAAACCCTACGGGCTGACTCTCGAATCCGGTCCGCAAGACAGCGTATTGATCGTGCGCAAGGCCGAGGAAGCCTCGCCCGAGACCGGATCGATCCTCGGCGTCGTCCGGGAGTCGGGCACCGGGCGACGGGTGGGCGGGGCCACTGTCGCACTGGACGCAGGCACGGAGAAGGCCCTGACCTCGACCCGGGGACATTTCAGTTTCCGTGGGCTGACACCCGGCTGGCATACGGTGCGCATCCTGCAGGACGAAACAGGTACGACTGCCGCGACCGCCTCGGTGGAGGTCGAGCCTGGCCGGATCAGCGTGGTGCAACTGAGTCTGGATACGCCGGACGTCTGGCAGCTCGGATCGGTGGTGGTCAACGCCAGCCGCTACGACCTGGCCCAGCGCGGCGTGACATCGAGCTTTTTCCTGCCGGTCGACCAGATCGAACAGCTGCCGGATCTGGGCGACGATCCGCTGCGCTCGATCGCACGGCTGCCGGGCGCCGCCACCAACGGCTGGTCCGCCAAGTCCCATCTGCGCGGCGGCGACATCGACGAGAATCTGGTCCTGTTCGACGGCATGCGGCTGCGCAATCCATTCCATCTCAAAGACTTCCAGAGTGTGTTCAGCGCCATCGACCCGGCCATCATCCGCGGGATGGATGTGTACACGGGCAGCGCCCCCATCGTCTTTGGAGACCGCATGAGCGGGGTCATAGACATCCACTCGCTGGAGCCACCGGTGGGCCGCGAGCACGAGATTTCCCAGAGTCTGTTCAACTCGTCCGTGATGACCGCAGGCTCGTCGGATGACGGCCGCGTGGACTGGGCGGTCTCGGCCCGGCGCGGCAACCTGGATCTGGTGCTGGACGTGATCGATCCCGACATCGGTGATCCCAGCTACTTCGATATCTACACCCGATTCGGTGTTCAGGCCACCAACACGCTGCGGGTCACCGGGAACGTGCTGTTCTTTGATGACGATATCTCTCTTTCCGATACGGACAGCGAGGAAGAGGCCGACGCCAGCTATCGTGATGTCTACTACTGGGTGCGCCTCGATCACGAGCCCACCCCGGACCTCCGCGGGTGGACCATCCTGTCTCACACCTATATCTCCAGCAATCGCAAAGGCACGGTCGAGAAAGACGGGATCAGTACCGGCTCTCTGGATGACGACCGCACCTTCAACATAGAGGGACTTGAGAGCAACTGGCGGCTGCGAGTCAACGACCGGTTGCAGCTGGGCGCGGGCGGCGGACTCGCCTGGTCCGAGGGCGACTACGATTACACGGACGAGGCCGTGTTCGACCTGCTTTTCCTCACTCCCGGCGCCCCGACCGAGCCGGCGCGCAACCGCGATTTCAACCTGGACCGCGACGGGGGCAACTACTGGTTGTACGGAGAGTCGCGCTGGCGGCTGACCGATGCGCTCACCGCCGAATTGGGATTGCGTTGGGATCGACAGACGCTGACCGAGAATGACGAGGACCTGTTGAGCCCCAGAGTCGGCATGGTGTACGACGTCGGTGAAAACACGACGCTGCGGGCCGGCTGGGGCCGCCACTATCAGACCCAGGGGATCGACGAACTGCAGATCTCGGACGGCGTGACCCGCTTCTTCGACGCTCAGCGCGCCGATCATCTGGTAGCGAGCATCGAGCGGCGCCAGCTCTGGGGCATGGACCTTCGGCTGGAAGCGTATCGGAAGGAGTTCGACCGGCTGCGCCCACGCTTCGAGAATCTGCTCTATAACCGGGTGCTACTGCCTGAGCTCACCCCCGACCGCATCCAGGTCGCGCCTGACGACGCCACCGCATATGGCGTGGAAGCCTCTCTGGTCGGTCGACATCGAGGTCCACTCGGATGGTGGCTCAGCTATAGCTGGTCCCGGGTGGAGGACCGGCTGTTCGGAGAAGACATCCCTCGGGCCTGGGACCAGCGCGAGGCCTACTCGGGAGGCTTCAACTGGGATTCCGGCGGCTGGAACGTGTCCTTGGCCGGCAGTTACCGCAGCGGCTGGCCCACAACTGAAGTCGAACTGATCCAGTCGCAGCCCATCGGTCTGGTGGCCACCGGTCGGCGCAATGACGAGAACCTGAGCGATTATTTCACCATCGACGCCCGCATCGCCCGTGAATTCCGGCTACCCAACAGCACCCTCATCGCCTTCCTGGAGGTGACCAACGTCTTCGACCGCAACAATGATTGCTGCGTCGAGTACGAGCTGGAAGAAGACGAAGAGGGCCTGCTGCCGCCGGATCTTGCCCTGCAGACACGGGACTACCTGCCCACGCTGCCGTCTATCGGCTTTACCTGGCGCTTTTGATCGACACTCGGCAGATCCGTGCCACTCGCCCGTTGCCCGCGCATGATGCGCCGAGTAGCCTAGGCTTAGGCCCGCTCTGCATTAGCCTCCTGGGGAGATGGTGCAGGCAGAAGGAAACGGCGATCGATGAAAGCGCTCTGGATCACCTCGCACAAAGACGCGCTCAACAGCATCCGGCCGGAGGCCGAGACGCTGCTGGGCCTGGCCCGGGCCGGGGTCGAATGCGAGATCATGACTCAGGGCGACTCGGTCTATCGGCCGGCCATGGAAGCAGCCGGGATCCGCGTGATCGACTATGTGCCAAAACACAAATTCGACCGGCGCGCGGTCAACGTCATCCGTGACGCCCTGATCGCGGGCAAACACGACATCCTGCATCTGTTCAACAACAAGGCCGTCGCCAATGGCGTGATGGCCGCCCGCAAGCTGCCGGTCAAGGTGGTCAGTTATCGCGGCCAGACCGGCAATATCCATCGCTATGATCCATTCTGCTGGATGACCCATCTCAACCCGCGCATCGACCGCGTGGTGGCGGTGGCGGACGCGGTGCGCGACGACCTGCGCCGACTGCGCTCCGATCCGGAACATGTGGTGACCATCTACAAGGGGCACGATCTGGACTGGTATGCGGACACGCCGGCGGATCTGTCCGAATTCGGTATCCCCGCCGACGCGTTCGTGATCGGCGCCGTCGCCAACTACCGTCCACGCAAAGGCATCGAGGTATTGATCGAGGCTACCCATCACCTGTCTCAGCACGTCCCGATCCACCTGCTGCTCGTCGGCGCAGACATGGACAAGCCGAAGCTGAAGACCCTGATCGATGCGAGCCCGATGCGCCGGTGCATCCACGTCGCCGGTTTCCGCGCAGACGCCTGCGCGCTGATCGCCGCTTGTCAGGCCTCGGTCCTTGCCTCGACAAAGCGCGAAGGCCTGCCCAAGACCGTGATCGAGGCGATGGTCTACGGTGTGCCGACGGTCGTCACCGACACCGGTGGATCAGCCGAACTGGTCGTGGACCGGGAAACGGGCTTTGTCGTGCCGCCCGGTGACGCGGTCGCACTGGCGCGGGCGCTACAGTATCTGTGCGAGCATCCGACGGAAGCGGCGGCCATGGGCCGTCACGGGCGTGAGCGCATCGATCGGCATTTCAACATCCGTGACACTATCGCGGAAACGCTGAAGCTATATCAGAATGCAGTTGAATAAGTAATAATAAATAATTGATATATATATATTTATATTAAATTTTTCGTCGATCCCGTCGATCAGAAACAACAGGGAACAATCCCGGGGCCGCCCCGGTCCAAAGGGTTTGGTAACATCTTTCGCTGATGTTCCGCGGAGATAGCTCCGCGTGGCCTGTAAACAGACGTCTGAGCTGACCACCCGCAACACGAGGTATGGAAATGGAACTTAGAGCGACCACTATCGATCGCGCACAAACCCGGACTGTCGCCACCAACAAGGTCGTCAGCAACACCTATCTGTTGTTGTCGATGACGGTACTGTTCAGTGCCGGTACCGCCGGTCTGGCGATGGCGACCAATATGCCGCACCCGGGGCTGATCCTGACGCTGGTCGGCTATTTCGGATTGCTGTTCCTGACCACCAAGCTGCGTAACAGCGTGTGGGGCCTGGTCAGTGTATTCGGTCTGACCGGATTTATGGGGCTGACCCTCGGACCGATCCTCAACGCGTATCTTTCCTTACCGAACGGCCCTCAGTTGGTGATGATGGCGCTCGGCTCCACCGGCGCGATCTTCCTCGGCCTGTCCGCTTATGCGCTGACCAGCAAGCGCGACTTCAGCTTTATGGGCGGCTTCCTGATGGCCGGCATCCTGGTCGGTTTCCTGCTGGGTCTGGGCGCGGTCTTCCTGCAGATGCCGATGCTGGCCCTGGCGGTCTCCGCCATGTTCGTGATGCTGATGTGCGGACTGATCCTGTTCGAGACCAGCAACATCGTCAACGGCGGCGAGACCAACTACATCATGGCCACGGTGACCCTGTATGTGGCGCTGTTCAATCTGTTTACCAGCCTGCTGCATTTGCTGGGGGTGTTCGGCGACGAGTGATCTCGCCCATCCGATTACGGCGTCATCGAACGCCGGCAGGCCCGGACCGCCGCTCACGGCGTCCGGGCTTTTTATTTAGGCGTGCCCCGATGTTCAGACTCCTGTCAGTACTGACAATCGGTCTGGCTGCGACCGGCGCAGCCCAAGCCCAGACCATGACCTTGTCCACCGGCAGCATCGACTACCAGGTCACGCCCGTATTCAGCGATGTGGGGTTCTTCACCATCACGGTCGAGATCGATCAGCCGCTGGCCGTCGGTGCCTATACCGATCCGGAAATTGTCAGCGTCAATTACCAGGTCACCGGAGTCCTCGAGCCGGGCACGCCCTCCGGGTTCCCGGCTTTCGACCTGCAACGGAGCATGACCGGCGCCGAGTTCTATGCCCAGGGCAGTTCGCTGAGCTTCGAAGTCGCCCAATCGGCGGTGCTCGACGATGGCGTGCAGGCGGCCGAACTGGTGGGCGGCGGGATCGTGCTCACGTTCGATGGCCGCGAAGTCGACACCGGGCGTTTCCACCCGGCACTGCTCGAACTCCGTGCAGGCGGCGATGGCCGGATACAGAATTCCAATAACGTGCCGAGCACCAATCCCCTGGTGGAGGTGGGTTTCGGCGAGGAATACCTTACCAATCTGACATTTGATCCGGGCAACACGACCTTGATCACCGAAACCGCTGCGCCGCCCAATCCCGGTGGCGGGGGTGGCGGGCCGGTCTCGCCGGCTTTCGTCGCGATACTCGGGGTGCTGATGATCCGGCGGAATGAGCGGCGGCGCACCGAGAGGCCCGCGACCGGGCAAACCGGATCACTGCCCAAGCTGCCGGCAGCCCGCCAGGCCGTTCAGGCGCCGGGATGCACCTGCACGGCCCTGCCCTCTGCCTCGCGCAGGAGCCGTCCGGCTTTTCTGAGCCACTCGCAGGATTCACACACGCACGTCGCCACACGACGCCGAGAGCGATGGTTGTTCGCTTCCACGTAGTCGAGGGCGAAACGCAAGCTGTCCAACAGCTCCGCCTGGTTGCGGATCGCCAGGTCGACAAAGGGCTCGCCGGACTCCAGCCACTCGCACTCCGCGCCCAGTTCGCAGAGCCTGCAGCGTTCGTCTGCCGGCTCGAAACGTCCCTGATGGGGGCATTGACCGGGGTCGATACTCTCGACTGCATAGAGGCGGGGATACGCCAGCAACTCGATGATGCGTACTCTCAGGTCTTTCATGGCACCTGCGGCCAACCGGGAGCAGGGGTCAGACGGTATCGCGAGCGGCCGCTGGAATCATCCTAGACCCAGTCGGCGCTGGCGGCAATGGTGCAAGCGCAGACTTAGAATGGGTTTACGTCTCGAACGCATTCCATGGGGCCGTCCGGTAGCGAATCACTCCGAGGCCGGCCGGGGCCAGGCGCCTGAAGCTGCAGGGTCAGTCGTGTTCCGGATTGCTGCGACCTGACCCCTACTCCTGATTGACCCAGACGTTGGTGCGCACCTTCTCGGTCAGCGTGTCGGTCCAGATATAGCCGTCCGTCCAGACGTAGCCGTCGGTCCAGACATAGCCATCCGTCCAGACGTATCCATCGGTCCAGATATAACCGTTCGGCCCCACGCTGCCGTCGGTCCAGACATAGGCATCGGTCCAGACATAACCGTCGGTCCACACGTAGGCGTCGGTCCAGATATAGCCGTCGGTCCACACATAGCCATCGGTCCAGATGTAACCGTCCATGCCCATCAGATAATAGTCGCCGGCCTCATCGCGGTTGGCGCGGCCACCGAAATGGCGCTGGCCGGCCAGATCCATGTCGATATCGAGACCGCGGTTGGCGCACCCGGTCGCGCTGCCGTGCACCGCCGCGTAGGCGTCGACCCGGCCGGCGCCCTGCTGGAAGATGCTGTATGCGAGCTCACCGTTGCTATCCACAGCGGGTTTTGCCGTCGCCATCAGACGGCATTTGACGTCGTCCGGGCTCAGGCCCGGCTGGGCATCGAGGATCAGCACGGCAATACCGCTGACCACGGCCGCGGCCTGGGAGGTGCCGGACATGGTGAAGTACTTGTCGTGGTCATGGAATTCGGGGTAATCCGTGGCCAGCCTGCTCTTCGACCGCGTCCGCGAGGTCAGATGTCCACCCGGCGCCACGACTTCCGGCTTGACGAAACCTTCGACGGTCGGACCTGCCGCGGAGAACGAAGCCAGGTAGTCATCCGCCGGATCCGACGGCGTGTAATTGTCGGTCATCGCGCCGACCGTAATCACATAGGGGTTGTTGCCGGGGACGCCGATCGTCATCGCATCCGGCCCCTTGTTGCCGGCCGAGGCCACCACCACGACGCCGGCCTGCCAGAGCCGCATCACGGCCTGGTTGATCGGGTCCTCCCAGTAGTGGGACTTGACCGGGGCGCTGAATGACAGATTGAGCACGCGGATGTTGAATTCGTCCTTCTTGTTCAGGATCCAGTCCAGCCCGCGCAGTACGTCTGCGTAGGTGCCCACACCGTTGCCGTCGAAGGTCTTGACCGGTGCCACCTTGACGTCGGGCGCGATGCTGTTGAAACGGCCGGTGCCGTCATCCGAAAAATCCGTATTCAGGATGATGCTGGCGACGTGGGTCCCATGTCCGAACTTGTCCAGATGGGTGCCTTCCTGATCCTTGATGGAGTTGTAACGGCGCAGGGTGCGGGTCACGCCGGAGGTGTCCTTGTTCAGCTCGGCGATGGCCGCCATGCCGCTGTCGAGAACGGCGACGGTGACCGAGCGCCCGGTGTAGCCTTCGGCATGGAGCCGGTCCGCCCCCACCAGTTCCGGAAAATGGACATAGGGCCCCATGGAGCCGGCGGCGGTCTCCACCCTACCGTCTGCGGTCACCTGGCGGACTGATTCACGGCTTCGCAGATCGCGCAGCTGTTCGGTCGTCAGCGTAGCCGCGACGGCTTCGATGATGCCGAGTTCGTGGGTGACGGTACCACCGACGGCATCGATGGCTTCCACAGCCAGCTCGGTGCTGTCCGCCCGGACGATATACCGGGATGCTGCCGGATCGTCGCCCGAGTCACCCGGGATCAGCATGGAGCCGATCGCCAGCGCGCACGCCATGGCCGAGACCGTCAATCGCGTTGCCGTGTTCATCATCATGTCCACCAGGTTGGTCTTGGATACTGCCGGTGCGAGGGCCGTGACGGGCACTCGCTCAACTTGGGGGCAATTTCACCGGATCGCGGGATTTTCGTGCGTGACGAGAACCCGCAAGCCGGCGACGGGTTTTGTGACTGCGGTCACATAATGGCGGCGTCAAATGGCCGCCAGGTCCGGACAATCCGAATAGATTCCATGTGGTTACGCGGATCTGGCGACGACCGCGCTGGCGGCCGGGCTACGGGCGACGATTGATCATCCGGGCAGGAAAACAGCTCCGCCAGACGGCAACGGTCTACCTGCGTTTCGGGATATACAACTCGGTGAGGGTCCCCTCGAAGGCTTCTGCCGCCATGGCCACGCTCTCGGACAGGGTCGGGTGGGGATGGATGGTCAGACCGATGTCGGCGGCTTCGCAGCCCATCTCGATGGCGAGACCGGCTTCGGCGATGAGGTCTCCGGCGTTGGTGCCGACGATACCGGCGCCGAGCACCCGGTCCGTGTCCGGGTCGAACAGCAGCTTGGTAAAGCCTTCGTCCCGGCCGATCGCCAGCGAGCGGCCGCTGGCCGCCCAGGGAAATTTGCCCACCGCGTACTTGATGCCCTCGGCCCTGGCCTGGTCCTCGGTCAGGCCGACCCAGGCTACCTCCGGATCGGTGTAGGCTACAGACGGGATCACCCGGGCGTCGAACGCCACCTTGTGTCCCGCAGCAGTCTCCGCCGCCACCTTCGCCTCGTGGCTGGCCTTATGTGCCAGCATCGGCTGACCGACGATGTCGCCGATGGCGTAGATATGCGGCACGTTTGTGCGCATCTGTTTGTCCACCGCGAGATAGCCGCGCTCGTCCACGCGCACGCCGGCCTGCTCAGCGCCAATACGTTTGCCGTTGGGCGTGCGCCCCACGGCCACCAGCACCTTGTCAAAGGTCTGCGGTTTCTCCGGCGCCTGATCACCCTCGAAGCTGACCTTGATGCCACTCTTCATCGCCTTCATGCCGGTCACCGCAGTGCCCAGCATGATCGCCTGGTATCGCTTTGCAATCCGTTTTTGCAGCGGCCGCACCAGGTCCTTGTCGCAACCCGGCATCAGCGTCTTGGTCAATTCGACCACGGACACCTCGACGCCGAGCGCGTCATACACGCAGGCCATCTCCAGCCCGATGATGCCGCCGCCGACCACCAGCATGCGCTTCGGCAGACCATCCAGTTCCAGCGCGCCGGTCGAGTCGACGATGCGCGGGTCGTCCGGCAGATCCGACAGCATAAAGGGCTGCGAACCCGCGGCGATGATGCACTGCTCGAACGCGATGACCTGGCTGCCCTCGTCGCCGTCCACTTGCAGATGATGATCCGAGACAAAGCTGGCCCGGCCGTGGACCACGCGCACCTTGCGGCTCTTGGCCAGACCATCCAGGCCCTTGGTCAGACGCCCGACCACGCCGGCCTTCCAGTCCCTGAGCTTGTCCACATCGATCTTCGGCGGACCGAATTCGATGCCGTGGTGGCTCATCGACTCGGCTTCATCGATCACTTTGGCCGCATGCAACAGCGCCTTCGACGGGATACAGCCGACATTGAGACACACGCCGCCGAGGGTCGGGTAACGCTCGACAAGGATCACCTCGAGACCCAGGTCGGCGGCGCGGTACGCGGCGGTGTAGCCACCCGGACCCGCGCCGAGCACGACC
>JBATKC010000313.1:0-2145 GCA_049669065.1 Gammaproteobacteria bacterium | reverse complement strand
CGCCGGCGCTGGCGGCCCGCGACGCCTCTCGTCACCCGGGACCGACGCTGGCGTTTTTCGGCATCGAGCCGGACATGTCGGTGCTGGAGATCTGGCCAGGGAAGAGCGGCTGGTATACGGAGATACTGGCTCCGCTGCTGCGCGAAGACGGACACCTCACGGTGGCGATCTTCGGGGACAAGACCGACAAGTACCGCGACTTTATGCTCAGCGCCAACCAGGCATTTCAGGACAAGCTGACCGCGGATCCCGAGGTCTATGATCGCGTCGAAGTGGTATCGCTGTGGCCACCCGGCCAGATCGCCATCGGCGATGACGGGGCCTATGACAGGGTCGTGACCTTCCGCAATCTGCACAACTGGATGGCCTGGGGCCAGACCGACGACATGCTGGAAACGCTGTATCGCGTACTCAAGCCCGGCGGCATCCTCGGCGTCATCGATCACCGGGCCAGTGCCGGAGCCGAGATCGACCCGCTGGCACGCAGCGGCTATGTCGATCAGCAAAAGGCCATCGACCTGATCACCGCGGCCGGGTTCGAATTCGTCGCCAGCAGCGAGATAAACGCCAACCCGAAAGACACCGCGGATCATCCCCGTGGCGTATGGACCCTGCCGCCGACCCTGGCCATGGGAGAGGATGCGGACAACAGCACGTATCTCGCCATCGGCGAGAGTGATCGCTTTACGCTGACGTTCCGCAAACCGGCGGAGTGATCCCCCGCACCGCGCGCGGCAGCTGGACAGCGTCTGCCGCCGCCGCCAGACTTGACCGCCTACCTGGATCACTTGTTCAGAGGTCGATATGCGCGGGCTGATGATGGACGATCCGCTGTTGATCACCCAGATCATGCGGTTTGCGGAGCGCAATTTCCCGGCCAGCGAAATCATCTCCGTCACCGCCGACGCCGAGCCCCATCGTTACACCTATGCAGAGGCGTTCTGGCGCACCCGCCGGCTCGCCAACGCGCTGGCGCGGCTCGGCGCAGAGCCCGGTGATCGTGTGGGCACGCTGGCCTGGAACGATCATCGCCATTTCGAACTCTATTACGCGAGCTCCTGCTCCGGCGCCATCTGCCACACGATAAATCCGCGCCTGTTCCCGGATCAGATCGCCTTTATCGCCGATCATGCCGGGGACCGCTGGATCTTCGCCGACCCGATGTTCGCGCCGCTGCTCGACGCTCTCGCGCCGCGCCTGCCGAAGCTGGAACGCGTGGTATTTCTGTGCGGCCCCGACCAGATGCCCGCGAGCACGCTGCCCGACGCTATCGACTATGAAACGCTGATCTGCGCCGAGAACGACGACTACGACTGGCCGCTGCTGGATGAGACCACGGCAAGCGCCCTGTGCTACACCTCCGGTACCACCGGAGACCCCAAGGGCGTGCTCTATCACCATCGCTCGACTCTGCTACACGCCTATGCCGCCTGTATGCCGGACTGCATGAATCTCGCCAATCGCGATACGGTGCTGGCTATCGTGCCGATGTTCCACGCCAACGCCTGGTCCCTGCCATATGCCTGTCCCATGGTCGGCGCCCATCTGGTCCTGCCCGGTCCGCGCATGGGCGACCCGACCACGCTCACCGATCTGATCCAAAACGAGCAGGTGAGTTGCAGCATGGGTGTACCGACCGTGTGGCTGGGCCTGCTGCAGTATCTGCAGGATAGCGGTCGCGAGATCCCGAGTCTGGACCGCATCGTGGTCGGCGGTGCCGCCTGTCCGCCGATGCTGATCGAGGCCTTCGATGAGCGTCATGGGGTGCGCGTCCACCACAGCTGGGGGATGACGGAGATGAGTCCGCTCGGCGTGTTCAACAGTCCGACACGCGTCAGCGAGTCGCTAACCCCGCCCGAGCGCGAGGCGATCGGGTACAAACAGGGGCGCGGCGTGTTCGGGGTGGAGATGCGTATCGTCGATGACGACGGCGCCGAACTGCCCTGGGATGGCGAGCAGCCCGGTCGTCTGCAGGTGCGCGGCGGGTGGGTCTGTAGCAGTTACTTCCAGCTTGACGATGATGACCCAGCGCACGGCGCCGACGGCTGGTTCGACACCGGCGACGTCGCCACCATCGATCCGCTCGGATATATGCAGATCACCGATCGGGCCAAGGACGTGATCAAGTCAGGCGGTGAATGGATC
>JBATKC010000312.1:0-5853 GCA_049669065.1 Gammaproteobacteria bacterium | reverse complement strand
GGACGGCGTCGAGCTCGCCGACGAGCCTGTCGGCGCGCAGCGCGGCGAGCGCATGCAGCAACACAACCGAATCGATGCCGCCGCTAAGCGCGACGCGCAACGGCAAATCGGGAGAGAAAACGGAGAGTCGCTGCAGGGCCTCGTGCAGACGCTGCACCGAGAAACTCACGACCGGCGGCCCCTATTCCTCCCTGAACCGCCCGAAGGACGCGAACCGTTGATAGCGCGCTGCCAGCAGGTCATCCAGGGAATATCGGCGCAGCTCGTCCAGATTGCTGACCAGCGCATTGCGCAGTGATTGCGCCATCGCGTCCGCGTCCCGATGGGCACCGCCCAGCGGCTCGCGCAGGACCTCGTCTACCAGGCCGAGACTGTTGAGCCGGTCAGCGGTGACACCCATGGCCTCCGCCGCCTCCTCCGCCTTGTCGGCACTCTTCCACAGGATCGACGCGCAACCCTCCGGAGAGATCACCGAATAGATGCTGTATTCGAGCATGATCAGCCGGTCGCCGACGCCGATCGCCAGCGCGCCGCCGGAACCGCCTTCGCCGATGACCACGCTGACAATGGGCACGGCCAGGCGCGACATCGCAAACAGATTGCGCGCGATGGCCTCGCTTTGGCCGCGTTCTTCGGCGCCGACCCCGGGATATGCGCCGGGCGTATCGATAAACGTGACCAGAGGCAGCTTGAAACGCTCGGCCATGCGCATCAGGCGCAGCGCCTTGCGATAACCCTCGGGCCTCGGCATACCGAAATTCCGCCGCACTTTCTCCTTGGTATCGCGCCCCTTCTGCTGGCCGATCACGACCAGCGGTTCACCCTCCAGCCGGGCCAGGCCGCCGACGATGGCGGCATCGTCCGCATAACTGCGGTCACCGTGCAATTCCTCGAACCCGGAGAATAATCTGTCGATGTAATCGAGGGAGTATGGCCGTGCCGGATGCCGCGCCAGCTGCGCGATCTGCCAGGCATTGAGGTTGGAGAAGATGCTGCGGGTCAGCGAATCGCTCTTGCTCTTGAGCCGGGCGATCTCCTCGTTCAGATTGACCACCGAGTCGTCGCCGACATAACGCAACTCGTCGATTTTCGCCTCGAGTTCAGCGATCGGCTGCTCGAAGTCCAGAAAATTCATGTTCATCGGTGGTCCCCGCCACGCCGGAAGGCAAACACTAGCGAGCGCCGCCGAGACTGGCAAGCATCAACTGTCCAGCTGCCGCGCATAGACCAGACGCACATTCTCGCCCCCCACCAGCCGCCCCAGCCGCTGCAACAACTCACCGGTGGGCCGGACCTGCCAGTCATCGCCCAGATTCAGTCGCGCCGCGGCACCGCAACCCTCATAGACGACAGCCACCGGACAACGACCCTGACGGAACGGCTGCAGCGCGCCGCGCAGCTGTTCCACGAATTGCTCGCCCGAGCCGTTCACCTGCCAGCGTATCAACAGGCGCGCAGCTCGCTGCTCGCGCGCTTCATCGATGTCGCAGACCTTGCGCACGTTGATCCGCCAATCGTCGATAAAGTCGTCGAAGCGCAGCCCCCCCTCCACCACCAGGATCGCGTCCGGCGCGATGACGTTGCGGAACTCCTGAAACGTCTCGTCGAACAAGGTCGCCTCGATACGGCCGCTGCGGTCGTCAAGCACCAGGCTGACCCGGTTGCCACGCCGGCGCATACTGACCACGAGACCGGCGATCACCACTTCACGGCGGCTTTTGCCGTAATGGCGGTCGGCTTCCCGCTCTGCGCCGATGATGTCAGCGATCCGCGCGCTGGTCAGCTGGGGCAGATCCTCCCGATACGCGTCGATGGGATGACCGGTCAGATACAGACCCAGGGTCTCTTTCTCCGCGGCCAGACGCTCGGCATCGCTCCAGTCGGGCAGCGTCTCGAGGGGCAGCGATTCCACTGTCGCCGGCGCGTCGGCTGCGGGCATGCCAAACATGTCCTCCTGACCGGCCGCCTGGGCCTGGGCATGCTGGTCCGCCCGCCGCATGGCCAGCGGCAGCTGATGCATCAGGGTCGCCCGATTCGGACCCAGGTTGTCGAGCGCACCGGACCGGATCAGGGCCTCCAGCACGCGCCGGTTGGAACGTTGCAGATCAGCCCGCGCGCACAGATCCAGCAGATCGGTGAACGGGCCGTTGGCTTCGCATTCGTCGATCAGGCTCTGCACCGCACCCTGGCCGACGCCCTTGATCGCACCGAGGCCGTAGCGCATCGAGCCGGGCCCGGAGACGCTGAACACATATTGCGAACTGTTGATATCCGGCGGCTGCACGTCAAGACCCATGCGCTCGCACTCATCGATCAGGGTGACGATCTTGTCGGTGTGGTCCATATCCGCCGACAGCACCGCGGACATAAAAGCCGCCGGATAGTGCGCTTTCAACCACGCGGTCTGATACGACAGCATCGCGTAGGCCGCGGAATGGCTCTTGTTGAAGCCGTAACCGGCGAATTTCTCCATCAGGTCGAAGATGTAGGTGGCGGTGCCTTGTTCGACCCCGCGTTCGGTGGCGCCATTGACAAAGATCGAACGCTGTTTGGCCATCTCCTCCGGTTTCTTCTTGCCCATCGCGCGTCGCAGCAGGTCCGCCGCGCCCAGCGTATAGCCGGCCAGATCCTGCGCGATCTGCATCACCTGTTCCTGATACAGGATCACGCCATAGGTCGGCTTGAGGATAGGCTCCAGCGTGGGATGCATGTAGTCGATGGGTTCCTGGTTCCGACCGTGCTTGCGATTGATAAAGTCGTCGACCATCCCTGACTGCAGCGGGCCTGGCCTGAACAGGGCCACCAGCGCGATGATCTCGTCAAAACGATCCGGCTGCAGCCGCTTGATCAGGTCCTTCATACCGCGGGATTCGAGCTGGAACACGGCGGTCGTGGCACAGGCCTTGAGCAGTGCGAAAGTCGCGGCGTCGTCCATCGGGATCGACGCCAGGTCGATGGGCGCTTCGGCTGCCTCCTGCCGGATCCGGTTCACCCGGCGCATCGCGCGGTCGATGATGGTCAGGGTGCGCAGCCCGAGGAAGTCGAACTTCACCAGCCCGACTGACTCCACGTCATCCTTGTCGAATTGACTGACCGGCGTGCCGCCGGGCTCTTCGTAATACAGCGGCGTGAATTCGGTCAGCGGGCCCGGCGCGATGACCACGCCACCGGCATGTTTGCCGGCATTGCGCGCCAGTCCCTCCAGCTGGCGCGCCAGGTCGATCAAGGTACGGACCTCGTCCTCGGCCTTGTACAGACGCTTGAGCTCCTCGTCCTGTTCCAGCGCCTTGCTCAGTGTCATCCCGACTTCGAACGGGATCAGCTTGGCCACCTTGTCGACGAAGCCATAGGGATGCCCGAGGATGCGGCCTACATCGCGCACCACTGCACGAGCCGCCATGGTGCCGAAGGTGATGATCTGGGAGACGCTCTCGCGCCCGTAACGCTGAGCGACATAGTCGATGACCCGGTCGCGGCCCTCCATGCAAAAGTCGATGTCGAAATCGGGCATCGAGACCCGTTCTGGATTTAGAAATCTTTCGAAGAGAAGATCGTAAGCTATTGGATCTAAATCTGTTATTCCCAAGACATAAGCGACGAGAGAGCCCGCACCCGAGCCTCGCCCCGGCCCCACCGGGATACCACTTTCCCGTGCCCAGCGGATGAAATCGGCCACGATCAGGAAGTAGCCGGGGAAACCCATGCCACAGATGACCTCGATTTCCCGCTCCAGACGCTGACGATAAGCCGCCTTGTCCAGCGGTTCCCCCTCTTTGCCGGCGGCCGCGCTCAGCGCCGGCAGTCGCGACTCCAGCGACTCGCGGGCGGTCTGAGCCAGGTACGCCGATGCGTCCATGCCCTCGGGCACCGGGAAATCCGGCAACACGCTGTGGCCGAGTTTCAGCTCGAGATTGCAGCGCCGGGCGATCTGCAGCGCATTGTCTACGGCCTCGGGCAGCTCGGCGAACTCCTCAGCCATCTCAGCGCCGCTTTTCAGATATTGCTGCGTTGAATAACTGCGCGGGCGCGCCGGATCGTCCAGGGTAAAGCCCTGCTGAATACAGACCCGTGCCTCGTGAGCCCCGAAATCGTCAGGCGCGATAAACCGAACGTCGTTGGTCGCCACCACCGGTACGCCCGCCGCCGCCGCCAGCGTCACCGCGCCCTGGTTGTATTCGGCCTCATGCTCGCGGCCGGTGCGCTGCAGTTCCAGATAAAACCGGTCGCCGAAACAGCTTAACCACGCGTCCAGCCGCGCACGCGCCTTGGTCTGCCGCTCGCCCAACAATTCCCGACCGATGTCACCGTCGCGCCCGCCAGACAGCGCGATCAGACCCGCGGCGCGATCGGCCAGCCATGCACGCTGGATCACCGGCCTGCCGCGGCGGCGCGTCTGTGCGTAGCTCATGCTGACCAGTTCGGACAGATGACGCAGGCCCCGTCGGTCCTGACACAGCAACAACAGACGCGACGGCGGCAGGCTTTCCCCCTCGTCGATCAGCGCATCAACCCCGATGATCGGTTTTACGCCCATGGCCATGGCGCTGCGATAAAAACGCACCATCACAAACAGGTTGCCGAGATCCGTCAACGCCACCGCCGGCATATTGCGTTCGGCCGCCGCCGCTATCAGCGACTTGATGCGGACCACGCTGTCGGCCAGCGAATACTCGCTGTGCACGCTGAGATGGACAAATGGGGTATTCAAGCGGCGCTCCGCGCGGCCTGCTCTACCGGCCGGAAAGAGCGCCGGTGCGCCGGACACGGACCCAGATGCGCCAGTGCTTCTCTGTGGCTGCGGGTCGGATAGCCCTTGTGTCGTTCGAAACCGTATCCCGGATAGACCGCATCGAGCCGTTCCATGTAACGATCACGGGTCACCTTGGCGATGATCGAGGCCGCACTGATGGCCTGCACCCTCGCGTCGCCACCGACGATGGCCTCCACCGTGCAGTCCAGACGCGGACAACGGTTACCGTCGATCTGCACATGGTGCGGCCGCACCGCCAGACCGAGGACTGCGCGCCGCATTGCCAGCATGGTCGCGTGCAGAATATTCAAGGTATCGATCTCGGCGGCATCAGCCCAGGCCAGCGACCAGGCCAGCGCCGACTCCCGGACACGGGTGGCCAGCGCATCGCGTCGAGCCGGGCTCAGCTGCTTGGAATCGGCCAGCCCGTCCGGGATCGCGGTCGGGTCGAGGATTACGGCCGCTGCGACCACGGGTCCGGCCAGCGGGCCACGTCCGGCCTCGTCCACGCCGGCACACAAGATCTCGGCAAAGATGGGCAGTCCGGCTTGAGCCTCAGCGCGCATCAACGAGCTCCGTGATCCGCAGTGCAACACTCGATTACCGCTCGGGCCGCTCGCTCATCGGCGCCCTGACGCAGCTGACGATGAATCTCATCGAACGCCGCCAGCGCATCTTCCCGGCGGGACCGGTCATCGAGCCAGTTCAGCACCGCCGCGCCCAGCGCCGGGGGCCTGACTGCCGTTTGCAAAAACTCCGGGACCAGATCGCGCCCGGACAGCAGGTTCGGCAGCGAGAATCTATCGATGCGCACGAGCTTGAATGTCTCCAGCAGCCATTGGCTTATACGTGACAGGCGGTAGGCTACTACCATCGGCCGCTTTAGCAAGGCAGCCTCCAGGGCTGCGGTCCCGGATGCCAGCAATACCACGTCTGCCGCACTCATCGCTTCCAGCGAACGGCCCTCGATCAGCTCGACTGGCGCGCCGCCCGCGTGGACTGCCAGCTCCGCGGCGAACATCGCGCGGGTCGCGGCACTGGCCATCGGAGCTACAAAACGTAGCGACGGGCGACGCTGATGCAGCCAGCCGATCGCCGCGGCG
>JBATKC010000311.1:0-4165 GCA_049669065.1 Gammaproteobacteria bacterium | reverse complement strand
CAACAGCGCACCCCACAAGGCCAGCGTCAACGGCGGCGGCAGGATGCGCTCGAGCATCCAGATCGCGACGCCGAGCAACAACACGCCGAAGCCCGCCTTGATGGCGTTCATCCAGGGGCCTGCCTTGGGCAACAGCTTGCCGGCGGATACGCCAAAGACCAGCAGCGGCACACCCATGCCCAGGCTCATCGCGAACAGGGTCAGGCCACCGCGCACGGCATCGCCGCTCTGACCGATCACGATCAGCGCGGCGGCCAGCGGGGCGGCGACACACGGTCCCACGATCAGCGCCGACAAGAAGCCCATGATGCCGGCGCCGATGAGCGTGCCGCCCTCCTGGCGCTGGCTGATCGCTGCGAGCCGTGACTGCAGAGAGGCGGGTACCTGTAATTCATAGAGCCCGAACATGGCCAGCGCCAGCGCGACAAAGATGGCGGCGAAGGCAGCCAGTATCAGTGGATGCTGGAATGCGGCCTGCAGGTTCTGCCCGAGCATCGCGACCACCACGCCCGCGGCGGTGTAGGTCAGCGCCATCGCGAGGACGAAAGTGATGGACAAAGAGAACGCCCGCGCGGTGCTGATCGTCGAGCCCTGACCGACGATCACGCTGGACAGGATCGGCACCATCGGCAGCACGCAGGGGGTAAACGCAAGCAGCAGGCCAAAACCGAAGAAAGTGGCGATCACCCAGGGCAGGGCACCGTCCCGGATCAGCGCCGCGAGCCGGTCCTGCTCGGATACCGGGCCTGAAGACAAGCCGGCGCCAGCAGCCGCCGAACCGCTGCTCATATCGACATCCAGGGTCTTGCGGATCGGTGGATAGCAGATGCCGTCCTCGGCGCAGCCCTGATAGGCGACCGCCAGCGGCACTATGTCCGCGCCACCGGTTGCGATCGGCAGTTGTACGGTGAGCTGTCCATAATAGACCTCGACCTCACCGAAGAACTCATCGCTCTTTTTCTTGCCGTCCGGAATCAGCGGCTCACCGACGTTTTGGCCGGGCCCGTCAGTGCTGAACTTCAGACTGTGGCGATACAGGTAGTAGTCGGGCTCAATCTGCCAGTCGAGTTCGACCCAGTCCCGGCTGAGCGGTGTCACGGTGAGCCGGAACGCCTCATCGGGCGGCAGAAACTCACCATAGGGACTGTCGCGTTTGATCAGATCCATCAGCGCCGCAGACCCGCCGCCATCAGCGGGCGGCAATGAGACCGCGGTGCTCCAGGTCTGCGGTGGATAGCACAAGCCGAAGTCCGCGCAGCCCTGGCTCTTGATCCGTAGCTCCAGCGATTCCGCGCCGGCGTCGCGGCGCACGATCGGTAATTCGACTTCGAAGCGGCCGCGGAATATCACGCTTTCGCCGAAAAACTCGTCTTCGTGGATCTCGCCCTCGGGGAATACCGGTACGCCTAGCGTGATCCCGGGTGTCAGGCTGTCGAAGGCGAAGCGCTTGCGGTAGAGGTAGTACCCCTCTTCAACGTCCCATTGCAGCCGAACCATATCCGTGCCCGGCTCGGCCTGGTAACGGAACGCCTGTCCGACCGGCAGCGGCTCCGGGTCGGCGGCCGAGGCCAGCGGCGCAGCCATCAGCCCAAATAGCGCCAGACAGGCGATACGTGGGTTGATCATCGGTGACCCCCGGTCGCATCGACGACCCAGTCCAGATACCCGGGAAGGCCGGCGACCACCGGCAGCGCGACCAGTTCGGGCAGATCGTAGGGATGCTCTTGTGCCAGCCAGGCGGTGATCTCGCCGACCCGCTCTTCTACCGTCTTGATCAACATCATGGCCTCGCTGGCTTCTTCAACCTGGTCCTGCCAGCGGTACACGGAGTGGAGGCCGGGTATCACGTTGACGCAGGCCGCCTTGCCCGACTCGACCAGCCGGCGTCCGAGTTGCCGGGCTACGGTCTCGTCAGGACAGGAGGAAAATACGACAATAACCTTATTTTTCATGTACTTAATGATTTTTTCAGCGCCTGATTGCGCGTCTGGCGGCCCAGCATAGCGGGACTGGGGCGATAGTCAAAAAATGTTCCGGGAAGGCCTTGACTCTGGTCAAACCGCCCCTATTATTAGCACTCCTCGCAGGTGAGTGCTAATAACTCACTCCGTTTGTCTTAGGGATTGGTTCGTCAAAACCCAAGAACGTTCCAAAGGAGAAATTCCGTATGAAAATCCGTCCTCTGCATGATCGCGTCGTGATCAAGCGTACTGAAGAAGAGCGTCTGTCCCCGGGAGGAATCGTCATCCCTGATACGGCCACCGAGAAGCCGATCAAGGGCGAGGTGGTTGCCGTCGGCAAGGGCAAGATCCTCGAAGGCGGCGACGTCCGTCCGCTGGACCTGAAGAAGGGCGACAAAGTCCTGTTCGGCAAATACAGCGGCACCGAAGTCAAGGTCGATGGGGAAGACTTTCTGGTCATGCGTGAAGACGACGTCATGGCCGTCATCGAGGGCTAAGGCCCACCCGATCAAGAATCTGCAAAGCAACTAGAGCAATTCACGAGGTTAATTCGAATGGCTGCTAAAGAAGTCAAATTCAGCGATGACGCACGTCAGCGCATGATGAAAGGCGTCAACGTCCTGGCGGACGCCGTCAAGATCACCCTCGGCCCCAAGGGCCGCAATGTCGTGCTCGAGAAGAGCTTCGGCGCGCCGACTATCACCAAGGATGGCGTCTCTGTCGCGAAGGAAATCGAACTCAACGACCGCTTCGAGAACATGGGCGCCCAGATGGTCAAGGAAGTCGCGTCGCACACCTCCGATGAGGCCGGTGATGGCACGACGACCGCGACGGTGCTGGCCCAGGCCATCCTGCGCGAAGGCCAGAAGGCCGTCGCCGCCGGCATGAATCCGATGGATCTGAAGCGCGGTATCGACCAGGGCGGCCTGGCCGTGGTCGAAGGCCTGCGCAAACTGTCCAAGCCCTGTGCTGACGACAAGGCGATCGCCCAGGTGGGCACCATCTCCGCCAACTCCGACGACAGCATCGGCAACATCATCGCCGAGGCCATGAGCAAGGTCGGCAAGGAAGGCGTGATCACCGTGGAAGACGGCTCGGCGCTCGAGAACGAGCTGGATGTCGTCGAAGGCATGCAGTTCGATCGCGGCTATCTGTCGCCGTATTTCATCAGCGACGCACAGAGCCAGTCCTCGGAGCTGGAAAACCCCTATGTGCTGTTGCACGACAAGAAGGTCGGGAATATCCGCGAGCTGCTGCCGCTGCTGGAGTCTGTGGCCAAGTCCGGTCGCCCGCTGCTGATCATCGCTGAAGACGTCGAAGGCGAGGCCCTGGCGACGCTGGTGGTCAACAACATCCGCGGCATCGTCAAGGTGTGTGCGGTCAAGGCGCCCGGCTTTGGTGATCGCCGCAAGGCCATGCTGGAGGACATCGCTGTCCTGACCGGCGCCACGGTGATCTCGGAAGAAGTCGGCCTGAGCCTGGAGAAGGCCACCCTGAACGACCTCGGTGAGGCCAAGAAGATCCAGGTCACCAAGGAAAACACGACCATCATCGATGGTGCCGGCAAGCCTGACGTCATCAAGTCCCGGGTCGAGCAGATCCGTGTCCAGATCGAAGATGCGACGTCTGATTATGATCGCGAGAAGCTGCAGGAGCGGGTCGCCAAGCTCGCCGGTGGCGTCGCCGTGATCAAGGTTGGTGCCGCCACCGAGATCGAGATGAAAGAGAAAAAGGCCCGTGTCGAGGATGCGCTGCACGCTACCCGCGCCGCAGTGGAAGAAGGCGTGGTGCCCGGCGGCGGTGTCGCGCTGATCCGTTGCCTGGACTCGCTGACCAAGCTGAAGGGTGCCAACCACGACCAGGATATGGGTATCGCGATCCTGCGCCGTGCTATCGAGGAGCCGCTGCGTCAGATCGTCGGCAACGCCGGTGACGATGCCTCCGTGGTCCTGAACAAGGTCCGCGAGGGCAAGGGCAATTTCGGCTTTAATGCCGCCACGGGAGAATATGGCGATATGCTGGAGATGGGTATCCTCGACCCGACCAAGGTCACCCGTCTGGCCCTGCAGAACGCGACCTCGGTGGCCGGCCTGTTGCTGACCACCGAAGCGATGGTGGCCGAGCTGCCGAAGGAAGAAAGCGCCGGCGCCGGCATGCCCGACATGGGCGGCATGGGCGGCATGGGCGGCATGATGTAAGCGTCT
>JBATKC010000310.1:0-2587 GCA_049669065.1 Gammaproteobacteria bacterium | reverse complement strand
GCCGAACCCCTGCGGGTGTCCAGTATCGCGCTCGCCCGGCCCGAAGTGGCGCGCGTCGACGCCGATCTGCTGGAGAACCTGCTCAACGCGGCCGGTGAGGTCAGCATATTCCGTTCACGGCTCGAGCAGCAGCTGAGTTCGGTCGATTTCAATCTCGACGAACTGAATCAGACGGTCGTGCGGCTGCGTGACCAGTTGCGCAAGCTGGAGATGGAAACCGAAGCGCAGATCCTGCATCGGCATCAGGATGCGGCGCCCAGGCGTGAAGATTTTGACCCGCTGGAGCTCGATCAGTACTCGATGATCCAGCAATTGTCGCGCGCGCTGGCCGAGGCCGCCAACGATGTCGCCAGCCTGCAGCAACTGCTGAGCGAGCTGGTGAGAGATGGTGAGACGCTGCTCACGCAGCAGGCGCGCGTGATCTCCGAGCTCCAGGATGGTCTGATGCGGACCCGCATGGTGCCGTTCAGCCGCCATGCCCAGCGCCTCAGCAGGATCGTGCGCCAGGCGGCGCGGGAGAATGGCAAACACGCCGAGCTACAGATCCAGGGCGGCACCAGCGAACTGGATCGGCAGGTCATGGAGCGGATGTTGCCCGCATTTGAGCATCTGTTGCGCAATGCGGTCATCCACGGCATCGAAGCACCAGAGATCCGGCAACAGAAAGGCAAGCCGGAGGTGGGTCGTATCGAGATAGGCCTGCGCCGTGAGGGATCAGAGGTCATCATCGAGGTGGCCGATGACGGCAGTGGTCTCGATGTCGAGGCGATTCGGCGACGGGCGGAGCTGCAGGGCATCATCGGGCAGGGCGAAACCCTGAGCGATGACGCTGCTGCTGAACTCATCCTGAAACCGGGGTTCAGCACTGCCGTCCAACTGACTCAATCAGCCGGGCGTGGCGTAGGCATGGACGTCGTGGCGACCGAGATCCGGGAGCTGGGCGGTTCTATGCATATCGAGACCCGGCCCGATGCGGGGACCCGCTTCCTGGTGCGGCTGCCCTATACCCGTGCCATCACCCAGGCGCTTATCGTTCGCTGCGCCGACGAGTTGTTCGCGCTGCCACTGCCCACGGTCGAGGGCGTGGTCCGCTTGCCGGGTCGTGAGCTTTCACGGCACCTCGGCGATCGGCCGGTTCCCTACCGCTATGGCGACCGGGAATACAACTTCCGTCATCTCGCCACGCTGGTCGACGGGCACGCCGTCGCGTTGCCGGAAGACGACACCAGCATCCCCGTCATCCTGGTCCGTGCCGGCGAAGCCTCGACCGCACTGTTGACCGATGAAATGCTCGGCGCTCGGGAGATCGTGGTCAAGACGCTGGGTCCGCAGCTGGCCGGCATCCGCGGCTTGTCCGGTGCCACCATCCTCGGTGACGGCAGTATCGTGATGATCCTCGATGCAGGCGCGCTGATCCGCGCTCGTCCAGCCGTCGGGCGCCCGTATCCCGAGACCGAGTTCGGCGAGAAACGTGACGATCGGGTGTTTGTCATGGTCGTCGACGATTCAATCACCGTGCGCAGGGTTACCGAGCGATTGCTCGAACGCAACGGTATGCGGGTGATCACGGCCAAGGATGGCGTCGATGCCGTGGCGCTGTTGCAGGAACATATGCCGGATATCATGCTGCTGGATATCGAGATGCCACGCATGGACGGCTACGAAGTGGCGACCCATGTGCGCAGTGATCCGCGCCTCAAGCACATCCCCATCGTGATGATCACCTCCCGCGTGGGTCAAAAACACCGGGCCCGCGCCATCGAGACCGGCGTCGATGACTATCTCGGCAAGCCTTACCAGGAGCATCAGCTGCTGGCAGCTATCGGCGCGCTGGTTGAGGACCGCAGCGATCATGACTGAATCCGTCGACGAGCTTTACAGTCTGCTGCTGCCGATCAGCGGTTCGCGTTTGATCGTGCCCCGTGTGTGCGTGGCCGAGGTCTCCGGTCTCGGCCAGCTGCATATGCTGGAACACGGCCCTGGCTGGCTGGTCGGGAAAGTCGGCTGGAAGGGGCGCGAAGTGCCGCTGGTGTCATTCGAAGCGGCCTGCGGCCGAGCCACGCCTGAGATATCCGGCAGGACACGGGCGGTCATCTTCCACGCCACGACCGGGCTGCCCGGCGGATTCTTTGCGGTGTTGAGCCAGGGGCTGCCGCAACTGGTCCGGGTCAGTGCCGGCGTGATCGCGGCTGATGGCGAGCGGGACTGGCCGGAGACGGCGCCGGTCATCTGCCGTGTGCGCATGATCAACGAGTATCCGCTGGTACCGGATCTGGAACGGATCGAGTCCGAGCTCAATCAGGCGATTGCAGACTGGCGCTGAGATCGCCCCATAGCAACTGACAGGCAGTTACCGCGACCACGGCCGCCGTCTCGGTGCGTAACACCCGCGGACCCAGGCTGACCGGCACAAAACCGAGCCGCCTTGCCAGCGCTTTCTCTTCATCGTCCAGCCCGCCTTCCGGTCCGATCAGCAGCGTCATGCCTTCAGCCGAGGGCGTCTGCGCCGAGAGCGCGGCCGACGTCGCGATATCCGGCATTAGCCGCAAGCCCGAGGTCGTTTCGTCGACCAGCGCCTGCGCAATGC
>JBATKC010000309.1:0-8445 GCA_049669065.1 Gammaproteobacteria bacterium | reverse complement strand
CCGGCCTTGCGCGCAGCCGGCGTGCCGATGGCCGTCGCCAGCGACCACAATCCCGGTTCGTCACCATTGCTCAGCCTGTTGACCGCCGCGCATATGGCGGCCACGCTGTTCGGCATGAGCGCCAGCGAATCCCTGATGGGGATCACCGCCAATGCCGGCCGTGCATTGGGTCATCCCGGCGCCGGCACCCTGGCACCGGGGAGCGCGGCCGACTTTGGCGTATGGAATATTCCCGGACCCGAATTCCTCGTCTATCAGCTGGGCGGATTGCGCCCGGAGCAGGTTTACATCGGCGGAGACCGCATATGACCGAGCTGACCCTTACCGGCCGGGATCTTCGACTCTCGGATCTGTTGGGCTACGAAGAACAGCGACCGCGGCTGATGTTATCGGACGACGCACGGCGGCGTATGCAAGCCAGCGTGGCGGCGGTAACGCGGGCGGTCAAAGCGGACCAGCCGCGCTATGGGATCAACACCGGTTTCGGCGCCTTCGCCAACAGGCAGATTTCCTCTTCCCAGGTGGAGGAGCTGCAATACAACCTGGTCCGCAGCCATGCCGCGGGCGTCGGCGATCCGCTGTCCGCTCCGTTGGTCCGTCGCCTGATGCTGCTCAAGGCCAACAACCTGGCGGCCGGTCATTCCGGTATCCGTCCGCAGGTCGTGGATACGCTGCTGGCGTTGCTCAACGAGGACATGCTGCCGATCATCCCGGGCCGTGGCTCGGTCGGCGCCTCCGGGGACCTGGCGCCGCTGGCACATCTGGCGCTGGCCTTGATCGGCGAAGGCGAGGCGCGTCTCGGCGATCGCGTGCTGATCGGTCATGACGTGTTGACCAAGGTGAATTGCGAGCCCGTGACGCTGGCAGCCAAGGAAGGGCTGGCGCTGCTCAACGGGACCCAGGCCAGTGCTGCGCTGGCGGCGACCGGCATCGAGCAGGCGGACCGCCTGCTGGCCACATCGATACTTGCCGGCGCACTGACCGTGGACGCGCTGGCGGGCAGCTTTGCGCCCTTTGACGATCGCATCCATAAGGCCCGCGGTCTGATCGGCCAGCAGCGCGTCGCCACTCTGTTCCGACAGCTGCTTACAGAGAGCGAAATCCACGCGGGCCATGCCGGCTGCGCTCGCGTCCAGGATCCCTATTCGGTTCGCTGCATGCCACAGGTGCTTGGCGCAGTCTGGGATACCCTGCGCCATGCCGCCCAGGTGCTGGCAGCGGAGTGCAATGGCGTCACGGATAACCCGCTGATCTTCGGCGACGATGTGATCTCCGGCGGCAATTTTCACGCCGAGCCGCTGGCCTTTATCTGCGACTTTGCTGCGATCGCGGTGGCGGAGATCGGCAGCATGTCGGAGCGGCGCACCAATCTGCTGGTGCGCCGGATCAACCCGGGTCTGACCATGTTTTTGACCGATGAACCGGGCCTGGAGTCGGGCATGATGATCGCTCACGTCACCGCTGCGGCGCTGTGCTCGGAGAACCGGACGCTGGCCCACCCGGCGTCGATCGACAACATCCCGACCTCGGCAGGCCAGGAAGACCACGTCAGTATGGCGCCCTGGGCGGGCTTCAAGCTGCTGGATATCTGCGCCAACACCTCACGCATCCTCGCTATCGAACTGCTGGCCGGCGCCCTGGCGCTGGACGGACAGGCACCCTCCACGACGACACCGGAACTGCAGCGGCTGCATCACCAGATCCGCGATCGCGTGCCACGGGTCAAGGGCGATCACCGGCTCGATGGCGAGATTGCCGAAATCACTCGCTGGGTGATCGATGGGAATCCGTACGATCTGTTGCCTGGCGCCGCCACCGGGATACTCGATGGACTCGAGTGAAGACGCCATGCCGGCCGATGCGCCTCGCCGGCGCATCCCGGAAGCGCTGCTGCACAGCGCGGCGTATCCCCACCCCGCCGCGGATATCCGCCTGATCGAGACACATATCTCCTGGGTGCTGCTGGCCGGAGACTTCGCCTACAAGCTGAAGAAACCGGTGGACCTCGGGTTCCTGGACTTCTCCCGGCTTGCCCGGCGGAAGCATTTTTGCGAGGAGGAATTGCGGCTCAATCGGCGTCTCGCCCCGAGACTGTATCTGGACGTTATGACGCTGAGCGAGACCGATCAGGGACTTCGCTTTGGTGGCTCCGGGAAGATCGTGGAGTACGCGGTGCGCATGCGGCGATTCCCGCAGCAGGCCCAGCTGGACCGACAACTCGACCAGGGGGATCTCGACGAAGACGACATGGATCCGATCGCGGATCTGATCGGTGAGTTTCACCTCGGTGCCTTGGTCGCGCCGGCGGCTGCGCGCTGGGGCACACCGGAGGCGGTCGCGGCCCCCGCACGGGAGAACTTCGCTCAGCTGCGCGACGTCGTTGACGATCCGGTCGTCAGCATGCTGCAGGGCTGGACCGAGCAGGCTTACCCCCGTCTGGCCTTGCGATTCGCCGTCCGCCGCGCTACAGGATTTGTGCGGGAATGTCATGGCGATCTGCATCTGCGCAACATGGCACGGATCGGCGGCCAATACCTCGCCTTTGACGGCATCGAATTCGAGCCGGCGCTGCGCTGGATCGACGTCATCTCCGACGCCGCATTCCTGTTTATGGATCTGCAATCGCGGGACCATCCGCGACTGGCGTGGCGATTCCTCAACCGTTGGCTGATGGTAACCGGGGACTATGCCGGTCTGGATCTGCTGGATTGGTATGTGGTCTATCGTCACATGGTGCGGGCCAAGGTCGACGGCATCCGCCTGGGCCAGACCGGTCTCGCGGAGGAGGAATCCCGGCATCTGCGTCAACGCCTCCAGCATCATCTGAGCCTGGCTCATGCGACGACCAAACGGACTTCACCGGCGCTGCTGATGACCTGGGGCCTGTCGGGATCCGGCAAGAGCTGGCTGGCCCGGCAGCTGGCGCCGGCGCTGCCCGCCGTGATCGTCCGGTCCGATGTAGAACGCAAACGGATGTTGGGTGCCGGCGTCCCGGACGCGCCTCTGGACCAGGGCATCTACAGCAGCAAAGCCAGCGATCTCACCTATGCACGTCTGCGGGAACTGGCGCGCAAGGTGCTGGCCAGCGGCCACAACGTGATTGTCGACGCCAGCTTTCTGGATCCCGCGCGGCGGACTCCGTTTGTCGAGCTGGCCCGGCACTTTTGCGTGCCCCATCTCTTCCTCCGCTGCGAGGCCGATCGGGAAGTCCTTCAGGAGCGGGTCGTGGCCCGGGCACGCGGCGGTGACGATCCCTCGGACGCCGGACTCGCGGTGCTCGCCGCACAATGCCAACGCTTCGGCGACTCCGGACCCGATGCAGATGCCGTCACGATCCACACCGACCGGAACCCCGACATGGATCGCCTGGGAGATGAGATCCGCATGCGCCTGGCCGTCGACCGGCGATGACCGACTGGCAAGCGCCCTCGAGACGGCTTTACATAAGCTGTCAATTCGCCTGACACTGCGCCTTTGGCTAAACTCCGAGCCAAGGGGGGAGTCCCGCGGACATCGGCCACGGGAGCTTTCCTCGTGAGCGGAAAACTCTCGGGATAATAAGAATATGTCCATCTTTGTTGATAAGGACGATCAATTTCACCACGCCCATGGTCAACACTTCGCGGTGTCGTGCCCGTCGTGCTCGGTGCTGTCTCATATCTCACCGGTTTCCTGGCCTCGCTTTGACGAACTCGAGCGCTTCAAACCGAACGAAGTCGGCGTGGTCTTTCGCTGCGATGCGTGTGGTGAACCGGTATTTCTCAAATATCCGATCAAGGCCTATCTCGAAGACCGCGTTGAATTGTCGACCAACTATCAGGAAATCGAGCGACCGCGCGAGCGCTTCGACTTCACCTATCTGCCTGAAGACAGCGAGATCCTGTTCCGTGAGGCCTTGAACTGCTATTCGGCGAACTGCATGAATGCGTTTGCCAGCATGTGCCGCCGCACTGTCCGCCACGTCTTTGCCGATCTCGGCGAAAGCGGGAAGATGCGTATCTACGAGCAGTGCAATGACATACGCGACATGGCTGAAGTCGACGAGGAAACATTCGACCTGGTCCGTCAGATTCTGTTCGAGAGCGACGGTCAGCTCGACAACATGCCGATGCTGAGCGGCTCCCAGGCAGGGGTGCTGATGGAGTTTATGCGCGACATCCTTTACCAGTCCTATGTGCGCAAGGGTAAATTGCAGCAGGCGATGATGATGCGTCGATATCTCACCGAGGATGCAGCCGTCGAGGCGCTGCCCGAGGGCAACCGCTCAACCGCCTGAACCGGCATCCCTGACCAACACATCCGCCCGCCCGCACGAAGCCTCCAATGTCCGCGCCGTCGCCCTGTTGTCGGAGCGGTCAAAAACCGATCTGGCGTGGATCCTGATCGAGCAGCGCCGCCATCACGGAGCGTCGGTTCTCAGCCACGAATTGCAGCGTGCGCAGGATCGGGTATTGCTGTGGAACAGCACCGCTGGCATCCGCAATCTCACCCACCGAAGCGATAATCTCGGCGAGAAAGTCCGGCAAGGTCAGCACTTCTCCGCCGCCGATCGTAGGATGGTTGAGACGACTGCCAAGACCGATCAGGGCCACCTGCCGGATCGGGGTAGCCGGCTCGAGATCCCCGAGTAAGGCCGGGATATGACGACGGCCGGCATCGAATCGGGAGCGGTAGCGTTGCTCCCGTTTCTCCCAGCTGTGCGCATCCATCGATGGCTCCACCTGGACTACGTGGCGTTGCTCCAGATGCACCGCCAGGATGGTCAGTTCAGCGTCGAACCCGCCGCCGGGCTTGGGTCCTACCGGCACGTTTCTGCGCACGAAATAACCGCTGTACTCGTACCATTCCGCCGCCAGCTGCTCGAGGTAGTTGGCTGTCATGTTGCGCTCTCCGGCCGGGCCAGGCCCGGCGCCTTGTCATCGACAGTGTAGCTGTCGTCCTCTGTTGACGCGCCGCGCGCGAGGATCGATCGCCTAGCCGGACTCGATGCGAGCGAATGCGTCCCGGGTCAGATTCTGCACGCCGGCGATGGTGACGATTATGTTGTCTTCGATCCTGACCCCGCCGCAGGGCGCGATCTCTGCCACCCGGTCCCAGTTCACGCTGCGGCCCTCCACGCGCTCTCGCAGCGGCGCCAACAACTGTTCGATCACGTAGATACCCGGTTCGATCGTAAAGACGTTGCCGGGTTCGATCGGACGCAGATTGCGCAGGAACGGGTGGTCCGCAGGCTGCGGGATCAGCGCGCCGGCCGGATCAGCGAGCTTGCCACCCCGGTCGTGCACCTGGAGACCGAGATGGTGCCCGAGACCATGGGGGAAGAACGCCGAGGTCACGCCGCTTTCCACCATGCTCTCCGGGTCCATTTCGACCAGACCCAGCTGCGCCAGGATGTCGGCGATATCATCATGCGCCTGAAGATGCAGATCCAGGTAAGCCTGCCCCGGCCGGATACCGGCGACCAACTCCCGCTGTGCATGATCCAGCGACGACACCAGATCCGCGAACAAGCCCTCCGCGGCAGGCCAGGTGCGGGTGATATCCGCCGCATAACCGTTGCAGACGGCCCCGGCATCGATCAAAAACGAGTGCGCAGCCGGCGGCGCGCTGTGATCGAAGACATCGTAATGCAAGGTGGCGCCGTGCTCATTGACGGCGACGATGTTGCTGTAGGGCAGCTGCTGCTCGTTCTGGCCTGCCTCCCGTTGGTAGGCCAGGTGGATATCAAACTCGGAGCCGCCGGCGCGCCAGACGTCACGGGCCGCCAGATGGGCGCGTGCGGCGATCGAACTGGCGCGGCCCAGACAAGCGATTTCATATTCGGTTTTGTACACCCGGTGATAATCCAGCCAGGCGGTCAGCGCGGGCGGGTTGAGCGCTGGCGGATCGGCCCCGGCTGGTGGTTCGCTGAACTCTCCCAACCACGCCATCTCCGCCCGCTCTGCCGGCAAGGCGGCGATCGCGGCCTCGGCCGAAGCGACACATTCGATATCGAAACAGGCGGTCCAAAATCCGCTCGGTGGCGCCGGCACCACGTGCCAGTAGTCCCGGGGCTGGTGGCAGATCATCAACGGGCGCTGGCCCGGGCGGATGACGAGGAAGGAATGGCTGTGCTCGCCGGCGGGGATCCATTGTCGATAGCGGGGATTGACCCGGAATGACACGGTCTGATCATCTTCAAAGCGATATGCCGGGGCACCCGAGGCCACGATGACGCCGGCGTGACCGGAGGCGTCCATCGCCGCAGCGTAGTCACGCTGCAGACGCTGCACATGCTGGTCGAACAAGCCGTCGAAATCGGCCGATGTATCCATGCCCCCGCCCCTTTCAAAAGACACCCGCGGCGTCGCGACTGAGGATAGCATGCGCCGTATTGTTGCCCGCTCGTCGGTGGGTTTGCAGCCGGGCTGTGTCGACACGGGCGCAGAAAAAAAGCGCGCCCGAAAGGGCGCGCTTGCCTCATGACCCGGACCGCACCGGGCCGGTCCTGCGATACCCAACGCTACTGCGCTGCGCCCTCGTAGGACATATCCGCATGCCGATGATAGATCGTGCTAGTGGCAGATTTGATCTGAGCGTACATGGCCCCCCACATGGCGTCGGCCTTGTCCTTACCCAGGGCCTTGGAGAGCGTGTCGTAGGCGTCCTCTTCGGGTCCCGCAAAGCCGGCCCAGTTCTTCTCCGGGATCACCAGACTCATAGCCGGTACATCGCCGTCGAGCTGCCAGATAAACGACCAGACTTCATTCCAGCCCGCTTCACGCAGCGCGTCGGTAATGGCCTTGACCGCGGCAAAGTAGGGCCGACCGCCACCCGGTTTCAGATGATAGGTATAAACCCAAAACCACTCGTAGGGTCCGGAGCCCTCCGGCCAGTTGCTGATCTCCGGCGCGAATTCCGCCAGATGTCCGCCGTAGGTCTCCACATAGGGATCGACCGTCTCCATCCAGTGCTCGTAAGCCTTTTTCGAGAACTCGCTGTCACCATAGGCGTCGAGGTCGGCATATGAATGGCCCGGGCTGCGGATATACCAGGCGCCGAGTCCATCGCCGGTGACCGTATGGTAGGTGTTCCAGCTCCAGGGATCCTTGTGCTCGACCCGCCACGCATTATGGGCCTTCATGGCCTCTTCCAGTTTGTCGTCCATCCCGGGCTTCGGCGTCACCACCCACATCCTGGCCAGATTCGGATCATCAGCGCTGAAGGCCGCGAGCGGCGCGAGCATCAGCCCGGCGACCGCCAGCAAGGCGAGCGCGATCTTCTTGTAGTGCATTGCAATTTCCCCCAACAGCACCGCGGGGGTGATGACAGAATTGCCTCACCCAGGCGGCGGTCACGGAACTATAGACCGTTGCCGGGTTTTTCTAGCCGCGTCGCAACATCGACCTCAGCGATCCGGCGTGGCGGTGATGACTGCCAGCCGGCTGCTGCCCGCGTTGTCGGGGCCGGCCAAGGTATAACGACAGACATGGGGCATCGCGATGCTGCCCATCAACAGCTCGTCCCCAAAACGGTTTACGCTGGTGATGGAGAAACACCGGCCCGAGTCGTCCTTGAGACTCTCGCGCACCCGACCGGCCGCATCCACTGCGATCACCCAGCCCAGCGGCGGCAACTCGATCTTTCTCCAGCGCGCCGGCAAGCGCTGCAACAGCTTGCGCAGCCACGGGCGATCGGCCAGGTGCTCGATGGCGGCCTGCCGCGGCGAGGGTAAGGCGATCCAGAACAGCTCCCCGTCAAACGACAGGTTGTCCGGATAGCCGGGCAGACCCTCGAGGAAGAAATCCGTCTTACCCTGATCCGGCCCTTTGAGCCAGAGCCGTGTCGTGCGGGCGGTCAGGGTCTCATTGACCAGGACAAAACTGTCATCGGGGCCCAGCGCGACGCCGTTGGCGAACATCAGCCCGTCGAGATGGACGGTGAGATTGCCACTGGCGGGTGCAAAACTGAGCAGCCGGCCGGTACCGCGCCCTTCCCAAAAGTCCTGCTGCCAGTGATGCACGTCGAAACGGCGGGACGCATCGGTAAACCAGATGGTGCCGTCCGCGGCGATATCCAGATCGTCCGGGAACAGCATCGGCACACCGTCGACCTCGTCCACCAGCACCTCGATCCCGCCGGCCGAATCGACCGCCAGCAAACCGGCCAACGCGTCGGCCACGATCAGCCGGCCGGCATGATCAAACTGCAGCCCCAGGGGCCGGCCTCCGGTATCCGCGTAGACCGACCAACCGTCCTCGTCGAAGCGCAGGATGCGCCCGTCGAGCATCCCGGCGTAGTAGGCACCGTCCGGGCCGAGTGCCACATCCTCGGGGCCGGACCCGGCGCCTTCGAGCAGGAGGGCCGAGCGATCGAGTGCCTGACGCGCATCAAACAGGGGGTCCTGCCGGTCCGGCCCGGGTTCCCAGACGACGGGATCGATCGGCACCGGCCACAACATCAGAT
>JBATKC010000308.1:0-1885 GCA_049669065.1 Gammaproteobacteria bacterium | reverse complement strand
TCACAGTCCTCTACGGTGACCGTCAGCATGGCTGAGCACGCGGCGGATGCCGCCGACATCCTCGATCAGCTGCGCGCGCTGACCGGTCAGCGGGTACGTTTTCAGGGCATGGATTGCCGCCTTGTCGACGTGGTCGACGAGCCGCCGATCGTGGTCCTGCAGCGGCTCGAGGGCGACATCGAAGCCGACAGCTACGGACATCCGGTCGGCGTGGGTCCGGGGTTTATCGACATACCGGTATTCGATGATTCCGGGTCCCTGAGCGCAGAATTCACGCTGATCCTGCTGCCCGGGAACACCGGCATCGACGCATCGACCGGTTGATCCGCCGCCAGGCCGGATCAGGGCTCGAGCAGCCGGCGGACCTCGTCGAGCTGCAGCTGGGTGTCGACTCCTGGCCCGGGTATCTCCTGGGCAATATCGGTCAATATCGTATAGCCCAGCCAAAGTGCGCGCAGCTGCTCCAGACACTCGATCATTTCCAGCGGGGACGCCGGTGCGTCAGCCAGTGCGCGCAGCGCGCCGGCCCGATAGGCATACAGCCCGATATGGCGCAGCGCGTCCCGGCACCGTGTCTGTGAAGTCAGCCCGGCCGGGGCGGACTCGCGATGCCACGGGATCGGCGCGCGGCTGAAGTACAGCGCGCTGCCGTCTTCTCGCGCCACCAGCTTGACCACGTTTGGATCCAGGTATTCGCTCAGATCATGGATCGGCGTGCACAAAGTGGCCATCTGCGCCTCGGGTCTGCCATGCAGCAGAGCGGCGACCTGACCGATCACCGACGGCGGGATCAACGGCTCATCGCCCTGGACATTGACCACCAGCTCGTCGTCATCCCATTCGAGTTCACGGCTCACCTCGGCGATGCGATCCGTGCCCGAACTGTGATCCTCGGCGGTCATGACGACGCGGGCGCCGAAGGTCTCGCAGGCGTCGAAGATCCGCATATCGTCGGTCGCGATCACCACTTCGCTGGCGCCGGCCTGGCCGGCCCGTTCCCAGACATGCCGGATCATCGGCTTGCCGGCGATCTCCAGCAGCGGTTTCCCCGGCAGACGCTGGGAGCGATAACGGGCAGGTATGACGACTGTGAATCTCATGCCTCGATCTGGTCCAGATCCTCCAGGCTGAGTTCTCTCGCCTCCTCCACCAGCATCACCGGGATGCCGTCGCGCACCGGATAAGCAAGACGGTCACCGCGGCAAACCAGCTGTTCCGGATCCTTGATGTAACGCAGCGTACCCTTGCATACGGGGCAGGCCAGCAGGTCCAGGAGTTTCTTGTCCATCGTCGCTTATCCCTTGTTTGCGTCGTGATTGCGTCGCCCTGCGAGCACCGGAGCCAACAGGCGCTCGGCATCGCCGGGCGCAAAGCAGGCCTCCACCGGCAACACCCAGCAGCGCGCGTCGGCGAATGGACGACATTTTACGGCATCCTTCTCGGTCATGATCACCGGCAGCTCGTCAGCGAAATCCAGGTCCGCCGGGCTCAGCGGCGCATGGTCCGGAAACGGATGGCGGATCAGCGCCAGACCGCTTGCCTCCAGCCTGGTGAAGAAACGGTCGGGATCGCCGATACCCGCCAGCGCGTGCCAGCGTAGTCGCGCCGCCTCGGCCAGGCTCATCGTCCGTCCGTCGACCAGGTTGACTGCGGTGTCACCGGCCAGATCCATGCGCAGCTCCGACGGTCCACGGGCCTGTCCGCCGTTGATCACGATCCGGTCCACCACGTCCAGACGCGCCACCGGTTCGCGCAGCGGCCCCGCTGGCAACATGCGGCCATTGCCAAAGCCTCTGCGCCCGTCGACGACCGCGATCTCCACGTCCCGGCCCAGCGCGTAATGCTGCATGCCGTCGTCGGCGATAATCAGTTCCACGCCGTCGCG
>JBATKC010000307.1:0-2504 GCA_049669065.1 Gammaproteobacteria bacterium | reverse complement strand
CGCTGGAGCAGCGCATATCCGCGGGTCGGGTCGAGGGCATCGATGTCAGCGCCGCCGAGCGCGAACTCGACGAGCTGGCCCGGCGGCGGGATGCCGGACAGCTATTCCTGTGTGTGTTTGGACAGATCAGCACCGGGAAGAGCTCGCTGATCCGGGGTCTGGTGCCGGATGCGGCCGTCACCACCGGGGTGACTGGCGGCACCACGCGAGAGATCGGGCACTACCGCTGGCGCACACCGGGTGGCGACGAAATCATCCTGGCTGACGTTCCGGGTACTGCGGCGCCGGGCAGCGAGGCGGAAACTGCCGCGCTCGAGGAGGCGGTGCGTGCCCATGTCGTCATCTACACCTGCGATGGGGATCTCAGCCGCGAGCAGTACCAGGAGCTGACCGTACTCGCTGCGCTGGACAAACCGATGGTGCTGGCGCTGAACAAGAGCGACCGCTACAGCGCGGCGGAGATCGACCTGTTGCGCGACCGCCTGCAGCAGCGTCTGCTCGAAGCCGGGGTGGACGAGGCTGCTGTGGTAGTGGTTTCAGCAATATCCGGTGGCGATGGTATCGCTGATCTGGCGGCTGCGATCCAGCGTCTGGTCGAGCGCAGTCCAGAGGCGCTGGATGCGCTGCGCGATGCGGCGGTATTCACCATCGTGGCCCGACGACTGGACGACGCAGCCACCAAACGCCGGCGAGAGCGCAGCGCCGAGCTGGTCAAAAGCTATACCCGCAAAGCCGTAGTCGGCGCCGTGGCCGCCGTCAGCCCGGGCACCGACATCCTCATCCAGGGGTATCTGGGGACGGCGCTGGTGAAGGAGATGTGCGGGCTCTACGATGTCCCGGCCCGGGACATCGACATCGATCGGCTGCTGCGGCTGGGCCAGGGCTATGTCGGGCGGACCCTGCCGATCCTGCTGGCGGTGGCGGGCAACGCGCTGAAGGCATTCCCGGGAGTCGGTACCATTGCCGGGGGGCTGACCCACGCGGTCGCATACGGGCTGATCTTCGACGCTCTCGGTCGCGGTCTGGCCGAGGCGCTGGACGAGGGTGGTGAATTGCGGCCTGCGGCGGCAGCGCGGAAATTCCGGGAGAACCTGGGTGAAGATCTTCGGGCGCGGACAATCCGGATGGCGAAGCTGGTTCTGGAGGAAAAGCAGACCAGCGGCGACCGATGAGACCGAGACGGGCGGCGAAGCCCATCTGGCGCTGGCCCGTCAGAGTCTGAGCGGTCTGCTCGACGACCCGCGCGTGCCGGCCTCGGTTCGCGATCAATTGGCCCGTGACTATGACGATCTGCGCCGCATGCTCGACAAGCTCGAGCACGGACACGTGCATATCGCGGTGTTCGGCCGCGTCGGCGTCGGCAAATCGTCGCTGCTCAATGCCCTGCTCGGCGAGGATCGCTTCTCGGTCAGCCCGCTGCATGGCGAAACCCGCGAGGCCGGCTATGCCAGCTGGCAGGAGGAGCGCAGCGGCGGCGTCTTTCTTATCGATACGCCAGGCATCGACGAGGTGGGTGGGGAGGAGCGAGAGCGCATGGCCCGCGAGGCCGCGCAGCGATCCGATCTGCTGATTTTTGTGGTCGAGGCCGATCTGACGGCCGTAGAGCGCAAGGCCATGGAAGCGCTCGCCGCCGCCGGCCGGCCGATGCTGGTGGTGCTGAACAAATCAGACCGCTACAGCGAGGCGGAGATCGCCCAGCTCGAGGCCCGCCTCGCCGAGCATCTCGACGGCATCGCAAGTCCGCGCGACATCATCGCGGTGAGCGCCCGGCCCGGGTCCCGGCCGGCGTCGCCGGAGGACGTGCAACATCTGCGGTTGCGGCTGTGGGAGATCCTCGAGCGAGATGGCAAGAGTCTCGCGGCGATGAATGCCAGTCTGTTCGCCGGCCAGCTTAGCGACGCCATTGGCGCGCGCGTGGTGGAGGCCAGACGTCACGTCGCGGAGAAGCTGGTCCGGACCTACTGTGTCGCCAAGGGTGTCGCGGTTGCGTTTAACCCGATTCCGATCGCGGATCTGTTCGCTGCCGCAGCCATCGACGGCGGCATGATCGTGCATCTGTCCAGGGTTTACGGCCTGCCGTTGAGCCGGCGCGAGGCCGGCTCGCTGGTATCGGTCATCGTGACCCAGCTGGCCGCGCTGATGGGGACCGTGTGGGTGCTGCATCTGTTGTCGTCTGCGCTCAAGGCCGGCACCGGGGGACTCTCCGTATTGCTTACCGGCGGCGCTCAGGGCGCAGTCGCTTATTACAGTACCTATCTGGTCGGCCGTGCGGCGGAGCGCTATTTTGCGCTCGGCAAGTCCTGGGGTCCCGCGGGCCCCCAGGCGGTGGTCGAGGAGATCCTCGAGAGCGTGGACCGGGACTCGATCCTGCGTCAGGCCAGAAACGAGCTCAAACAACGGCTCGATGCGGCCCGGAGCTGATCCATGGCCGGCCGCCACAACGCGCGAATCCTGCGCACGGTCCGCCGCATCCCGCTTGGCGCGGTCGCCAGTTACGGCCAGGT
>JBATKC010000306.1:0-4866 GCA_049669065.1 Gammaproteobacteria bacterium | reverse complement strand
TCTCGATCCTGTGCGCGGCGACGGACGGTAGTGATGGCAACAGCGCGGATGCGGGCGGTCTCGTGGACGGGGGCACGCTCGCCCGCGGGGAGGCTGAGGGCTTCGATCCGGACCTGTCGCTGGCGCGCGCCGACGCCGGCGTGTTTCTCGAAGCCAGCGGTGATCTTGTCTCGACCGGCCCGACCGGTACCAATGTCACAGATGTAGTTATCGGCCTGAGGGCGCGAAGCGGGTAAACTGGCGGCGGCGCCACCAGGGAGGGGCCCTTGAGCATCCGATTTCTGATTATCGACGATCATGCCGAATATCGTGACTGGCTCGGGCATCATCTGACCGCCGAGTGGGGCGAGGCGGAGGTCATCGGTCATGACCCGTCCGAGTCACCACCCTTGCCCGAGGGCGTTACGCCGTCCAGCTGCGATCTGATCCTGCTCGATCACCGCTGGCCGGGTGGGTTCGGTATGGATCTGCTCAAGGATCTCAAGCGCCGCCCGGGTTGCCCGCCGGTCATCCTGCTGACACCGCAGGGCGATCAGGATGCTGCCGTCGACGCCATCCGCGCCGGCGCCGACGATTTCCTGCCCAAGGTACATCTCAGTCATGAGGAGTTGATGGCCACGATCCGCGAGTCCCTTCGCCGCGGACGCCAGGCCACAGCGCGGATGGCCCGTCTGAAGATGCCGACGCCTGAGGAGACCACCGATACCGGGACCTTTGTGCTCCGCGGCCACCGATTTGTGCGCTTGTTGGCGCGTGGCGGCATCTCTTCGGTATATCTGATGGAGAGTGAAACCGACGGCGAGCAGGTCGTGGTCAAGGTCCTGACCGAGGTGCCGGATGTGGCGGATGGTGCCGGCGACTTCGAGCGTTTTCTGCAGGAATATGAACTGATTTCGGAGATTCACCATCGCAACGTCGTAAAGATCTTCGATCTGGGTATCGCCGATGATCATGCGTACATCGCGATGGAGTTCTTCCCTGCGGGCGATTTGCGCAAACGCATCGGTACCGGCCTGGATCCGGCCACTGCGCTGGATTATCTCGATCAGATGGCCCGCGCGCTGGTGGCAATCCATGCGATCGGCGTGCTGCATCGGGATCTCAAACCGGGCAATGTGATGGTCCGCGAGGATAATTCCCTGGCCCTGATCGATTTCGGTCTGGCTAAACAGTTGCGTACCGCGCTGGATATCACTCACACCGGCGAGATCTTTGGCACGCCGTATTACATGAGTCCTGAGCAGGGTCATGGCGATCCGGTCGATGAGCGTGGCGACCTGTACAGCCTGGGGGTGATCCTCTACGAGATGGTGACCGGTATGAAGCCGTATGTGGCAGCCTCGCCCATGTCCGTGATCTACAAGCACAGTCACGCCGCGATCCCACGCCTCCCGCCTCAGGCCGATCATCTACAGGGGTTGATGAACACGCTGATGGCCAAAGCGCCTATCGACCGTTATCAGAGTGCGACGGATCTGGTCGAGGCGATACAAGCGCTGCGCGCGGCAGCCTGATGACGGCGGTTGCTGCCGCAGAGATGTCGGTTTTCCTCGGTGCGCCGACACCGCCGGCATGGGTCGAGGCGGCGCTGCAGTCGGTCGATCTGTTGATCGTCGATCATGCCAACTGCGAAAAGAAAGCCGCCGCATCCGCCTTGGCCCTGATCAACCGCTATGGCGACCGGGACGAACTGGTGCTGCGCATGTCCAGGCTCGCGCGCGAGGAGCTGCGCCATTTCGAGCAGGTGCGCAAGCTCATGGACCGTCTGGGGTATGCCTGGCGTCAGGTTTCCGCTGCCCGTTATGGCGCTGCGCTGCGCGCCGCGGCGGGATCAGGGGAGCCCGGAAGACTGGTGGACCTGCTGCTCATCGGCGCATTTATCGAGGCACGTTCCTGCGAGCGTTTCGCCCTGCTCGCGCCGCGGCTGGCAGAGCCCATGGCGTCTTTTTATAGTGGACTGCTGGCCAGCGAAGCCCGGCACTATCAGCACTATCTGGCGCTGGCGCGGAGCTGCCGCCGTTCGCTGTCGGAGGCCGAGATCGAGCGGCGCGCGGCCACCCTGCGCGAAGTTGAGAATGATCTGATCTGTCGTCCGGATGACCAGATCCGATTCCACAGCGGACCGCCATCGAGCTGAGAGCGCAGGCGAGTCGGGTGCGAGGCGGTCGGGGGCGCTGTTCAGCGCGGCAGTGAGATCAGCCGATACCCGTCAGCATCACAGCGCAACACGCTTCCTTGTTGATGCCAGTCGCCGAGGACGATGCGGGTCGCGGGCGCCTCGTCGAGCAGGAACGTATGGACGGCGGGGCGATGGGTGTGGCCATGGATCATGCTGCTCACACCATGCGTGCGCAGTGCCCGATCGACCGCCTGCGGGTTGACGTCCATGATCGCTGCCGCCTTGCCCGAGGTCTCGATGCGGCTCGCATCCCGCGCCTTCGCGGCCATTGCCACCCGGTGCTCGACGGATTTGGACAGGAATTGTTGCTGCCACATGGGATCACGCACCATGGTGCGGAAGCGCTGGTATTCCACATCATCGGTGCACAGCGTATCTCCGTGCATGAGCAGTACGCGAGCGCCATACAGATCGATCACCGTCGGGTCTTCGAGACACCCGAATCCGGTGTGCGCCTCGAACACATTGCCGACCAGGAAATCGCGATTGCCTGCCATAAAGAAGCCGCGTGTGCCGCCCGCGGTTAGCGCGTGCATGGCGTGCACCACGCGACGCTTCTCGAGATCCGGATCATCGTCTCCGATCCAGGATTCGAACAGATCGCCGAGGATGTACAGGGTCTCGGCCGCGGCAGCATCATGGCGAAGGAATTCGAGGAATTGGGCGACGATCTCGGGCCGGCTGGCATCCAGATGCAGATCCGAGACGAACAGCGTCGCCATGACTCAGTCGTCCAGGACCAGTCGCATGGTCTTTATCGTGACCGGTGACTGCGGCACATCCGAGCGGAACGGCCCCGCGGGTCCGGTCGGTAGCTCGGCAACGGCATCGAGGACATCGAGGCCTTCGACAACATGTCCGAACACGGCGTAACCCCAGCGTGCCGCACTCGGATCCAGGGAGAGATTGTCGCTGAGGTTGATATAAAACTGGCGCCCGGCGGAATGAGGGTCGCCGAGACGCGCCATGGCGATCGTGCCGCGTTCGTTGCTGAGCCCGTTGCCGGACTCATTGGGTATCTGGGTCGTGGTGGGCAGTTCGTCGAAATCTCGGTCATAACCGCCGCCTTGCGCGACAAAACCAGGTTTTACACGGTGAAAGATAGTGCCGTCATAGCCACCTTCCTGGACATAGGCGAGGAAGTTGGCGACCGAGATCGGCGCCCGCGGCCCGTCCAGTTCCAGCACGAAGCTGCCGTGGCTGGTGTCGACTTCGATCCTGGGATAAGGCGGAATGTCCAGATCCTCCGCGTAGGCGGTCAATACAATGCCGGTCAGCAGCAGGCTACAGAGTAAGCGCATGGCGTTCTCCTGCTTTCGGTACCTGAGCGCAGAAGGTAATCCATGGCGTCTGGAAGTGCCAACGCAGCCGCTGCCGGGGTCAGCAAAAGTGCCCGATGCCTCTCTCGCCGCGCCGTCTCATCCGGTAACATCCCGGGTCATGAGTGAAATCATCCGCACCCGGTTCGCTCCCAGCCCCACGGGCCGGATGCATCTCGGCAATGCCCGAACGGCGCTGTTCAATTACCTGCTCGCCCGCAACGCCGGCGGGCGATTTGTCCTGCGCATCGAAGATACGGATGCCGGGCGCAGCAGCGATGAGCACCGGCAAGCGATCGAGGATGATATGAGATGGCTGGGTCTGGAGTGGGATGAGGGTCCAGGCGCCGGCGGCGATGCGCATTTCTATCTCCAGAGCGAGCGAAAGGCGATCTATGAAGAACTGCTGGCGCGACTGCAGGAGCGGGGCATTGTCTATCCTTGTTGGCGCACGGCCGAGGAACTCAGGGTATTCCGCAGCGAGCGCATGGCCGCGGGACGCCCGCCGATCTACGATCGCGAATGGGGCAAGCTGCCCGACAGCGAGATCCGCGCGCGCGGAGAGGCCGGTCAGCGGCCTGTGCTGCGCTTCCAGGTTCCCGCACAGGGCGCGGTAGAATTCGACGACCTTGTGCGGGGAACCCAGCGCTTCGGTCTTGCCGATATCGGCGATTTCGTCGTGCGCCGGGCCGACGGCAGCTCGGCGTTCTTTTTTGTCAATGCGGTCGACGACGGTCTGATGGGTATCACTCACGCATTGCGCGGCGAGGATCATCTGAGTAATACCGCGCGCCAGGTGCTTATCCTTCAGGCGCTCGAGCTGCCGCAGCCGCGCTATGGTCATCTGCCGATGTTGCTGGGGCCCGATGGGTCGCCGCTGTCCAAGCGTCGCGGCAGCATCGATCTCAGCACGCTGCAGGACGCCGGCTATTTGCCGGCAGCCATCGTCAATTACATCGCGCGTTTGGGCCACGCCTTCGAGACCGGCGAGATGCTGGATCTGGCGGGTCTGGCGGCGCACTTCGATGTCGCTCGGCTCGGCCGCGCGCCGGCCCATTTCGACGAAGCCCAGCTGCGCCACTGGCAGGCCCAGGCGGTGCATCACTGCGATCCGGCGGCGCTGACTACCTGGGCCGGGACAGAATTGGCGGATGTCCCGGCGCCCTCGCGCGATGACTTCCTCGCGCTGATACAGCCGAATGTTGTGTTCCCGGCCGATGTGGCCTGCTGGGCTCGCGTGCTGTTTGGTGATGCACTCGAAATCGAACCGACGGCGCGCGAGCAGCTGCAGGCAGCGGGCCCGGATTTCTTTGCCGCCTGCGCCGAGGCGCATCAGGCCGGCGCCGATCTGAAATCCCTGGCGTCGGC
>JBATKC010000305.1:0-5799 GCA_049669065.1 Gammaproteobacteria bacterium | reverse complement strand
GGGTCGGACCATCCGACGCGCCCGGCGCGGCCGCGTTTGCCGGCTTCGCATTCGACCCGGATTCGCAGCCCGGCCCGGAGTGGGGTGAGATCGACAATTCGATGCTGGTGGTGCCTGCGCTGCTGTTCCGCCGCTGCCGCGATCGCGCCACACTGACCTTCAGCGCCACCGCAGCGCAGCTTTCCAGGCCGTCGATCAGCCTGGATCACTGGTCTGGCCACCTGCAAGGTCTGACCCGCCCCCAGGTTTCGCCACGGCCCGTGCTGGATGGCCCGGTGCTCGACGAACAGGCCTGCAGCACGGACGCCTGGCATGAGCGGGTAGATCTGGCTCTGGACGCGATCCGCAGCGGCGCGCTGGACAAGGTCGTGCTGACGCGCCGCGTCCGACTCAACAGCCGGCGCAAGCTGGACTGCGCCCGGGTGATGGATTTCCTCGATCAGCGGCATGATGAATGCGCTCACTTCAGCATCTGTCATGGCGGCAGCACCCTGATCGGGGTATCGCCCGAGCGACTGCTGGCATTTTCTGCAGGCCGGGTCGTGGTCGACGCGCTGGCGGGTACCACGCCGCGCGGCCAGAACGCCGGACACGATCGGCGCCTCGCCGATGCGCTGGTCACGGATCCCAAGGTCCGCGAGGAACACCGTCTGGTCGTGGACCAGATCAGGGAAGCGTTAGCCCCGGTCTGCGCCGAGCTCGATATACCCGATGACCCAAGCATCATGCGCCTGCCCCAGGTCCAGCACCTGTGGACGCCGATAGCGGGCCGCGTGGCCGGCGACGCGGGTCTGCTCAATATCGCCGAGCGACTCCACCCGACACCCGCGGTAGGCGGCAGCCCGCAACAGGCTGCGGCTGAGTGGCTTGCCGCATCAGGCGAGTCCGAACGCGGCTGGTATACAGGCGGTTTCGGCTGGCTGGATGCGGAGGGGAATGGCGAATTGTCGGTAGTGTTGCGCTGCGGACTGATCCACGACACTCGCGTGGACCTGTTCGCAGGCGCGGGCATCGTGGCGGATTCCAGACCGGAACAGGAACTGGCCGAGACCGAATGGAAGCTGCTTACGATGCAGGGGGCCCTGCGTCTTGGCTGATCGTCCCGGGGCCGGTTCGGCATCGGGTGACCTGAATCTCGCCTGGGCCGACGCCCTGCTGGCCGGCATGGCGAGTGCCGGAGTCCGCCATGCAGTGATCTCGCCTGGCTCCAGGTCCACGCTGCTCACCCTCGCAGCCCATCGTCATCACGAGATCTCGGTGACGGTGATTCCGGACGAGCGCAGCGCGGCATTTTTCGCCATGGGTCTGGGGCGCCAGTCGGGTCGTCCCGCGGTGGTGATCGGCACCTCCGGCTCGGCCCCGGCCAACTGGCTTCCGGCCGCTGTTGAGGCCGCGGCCGATGCGGTCCCGTTGATCCTGATCAGCGCGGACCGTCCACCCGGGTTGCACGGGGTCGGGGCCAATCAGACCATCGAACAACGCGGCCTGTTCTCCAGTCACGTCCGCGCCCATTTTGATTTGCCGGCACCGGCCACCGTCGATAAAGAAATGGACTTGCCGCGATCGCTGGGTGTGCACGCGGCGCACCGAGCGGTTTGGCCGGAACCGGGTCCGGTCCATGTCAACGCCGCCTTCCGCGAACCACTGGTGCCAAGTGCCGAGGCCCTGACTTTGCCACCGCAATCCGAGCCGCCCGCCCGGCTCAGACCGCCGTTGCTGACACCGGACCCCGACATGCTGGACCAGTTCGCTGCGGATATCGCAGGCAAAAACGTCCTCATCGTGGCCGGGCGGATGCGGCCCGACCCGACGTTTGCCGCGGCCGTGGCCGGGCTGGCCGCGCAGCTGGATTGCCCGATCCTGGCGGATCCGCTATCCGGGTTGCGCTGGGGACCCCATGACCGAAATCGGGTCTGCGTCGGCTATGACCTGTTGTTGCGTGATGCGCATGAGGCGCAGCGGCTGGCGCCGGATGCAGTGCTGCAATTTGGCGGCACCCCGACCAGCGCTTCACTGCAACGCTTCCTCGATCAGCCGGGTCGTCAGCACTGGCTGGTAGCGCCGTTTGGGCCCTGGGCCGATCCCGGGCGTCGCGCGCGTCAGCGGATCTACGCAGACCCGGCCCGGGTCGCGATAGACCTCGGTGCGCGACTGGCGCCCGCGGATGACTCTGACTGGATGTCGCGCTGGAAAAAGGCCGACCGTCGCATCGCCGGGCTCTGCGACGATCCCGCGCTGGTGCCGGCCGAACGCGATCTGGTTGCGGCGCTGGAGACCGTTTTGCCACAGGCAAGCAGTCTCTTCATAGGCAATTCCATGGCTATCCGGGCGTTTGATACATTCGCCAGGGGCCGCTCCTCCGCTCTGATGGCGTTCGGCAATCGAGGCGCCAGCGGTATCGACGGCAACGTCTCCACAGCACTGGGTATCGCAGCGTCAGCCTCCGGCCCTACGACGGCGCTGATCGGTGATTTGACCCTGTATCACGACATGAACGGCTTGTTGGCGGCACGCGACCGGGATATCACCTTCGTCGTGATCGATAACGGCGGCGGTGGCATTTTCGATCTGCTGCCGCAGCGCCGACTGCCTGATTTTGGGCGTATGTGGTTGACGCCGACCGGTCTCGAGCTGTCGCGAGTCGCAGCGCTTTATGGTCTGCGTCATCGGGCCTGCGGCAGCGGTCCGGAACTCCACCGGCATCTGGCGGAGGCTTGCGCCGCGTCCGGCCCCGATCTGATCGAAGTCCGGATCGATAGAGCGCACAGCACCGATCGCTTCCAGACCTTGTGGGCGGCGGCCAGTCAGCGCTGACCGCCCGGGGACCGACCGACACGAGCTTATTCAAGCGAGATTTCCAGTCATGCAAACCAAGCCTCCAAGCAAGTTGCCCGCGATCCGCACTACGCTGATGCCCAAGGACACCAATTCTTACGGCTCAATTTTCGGCGGGGTGATCCTCTCTCTCATCGACCTGGCCGCCTTTATCGAGGCCGAGCGGCAGGCCCCCCATCGATATCTGACCGTGGCGATGGACAAGGTGGAATTCCACAAACCGGTCATGGTGGGGGATATCGTCACGCTCTGGGCTGACACCCTGGAGGTCGGGCGCACATCCATCCGGGTTCAGGTCAAGGTATTTGCCCGGGCACGCCAGACTCCGGACGACAACGCCGTCACCACAGCGGAAGTGACCATGGTGGCCGTCGACGACCACGGCGCTCCGGTCGCGGTGTTCGATCGCGGCTGATAGTGACTGCCGCTTATCCGGCTGCAGAAAATCGGGCCCACAAATAAACGCGGGGACCCTGATCGGGTCCCCGCGTCGAGGGAAGGTCAGCGGAGATAAATAGGAGAAAGAGTCTTGATTACCTCCATGGGTAATCTAGCGTCTTGTCCCGCCGGCGCCATGACCTGGGTCAATTTCTCCGCAAATCAGGCCCGCCGCGGCCCTCAGTCATCCCGTTTTGCGGGCGATCTCAGGCCTCTGCCACCGGGGCGTCGGGGGCATTTCGGGCCACCGAAGCGATCCCGTTCTTGCAGCTCGCCGAAGAGTTGTACATCTCGCTGGTGCCGATGACCTGACCATTTGTGGCCTTGAGCACGAAATAGTGCTTGCCGTTGGACGATGTCTTGGCCTCGAAGCGCTTCTCTTCCTGGGAATTGCGCCGCACGGACTCGATACCGTTCTTGCAGTCGGCCTTGGCCTTGTAACCCTGGCTCTGCAGGATCGGCTCACCGTTCCCGGCCTTGAGCTTGAAATAATGTTTGCCGTCTTTGCCGGAATAGGTTTCGAATTTACCTGCCATCTTTTTCTCCCGCTTTTCGTTGAAATCTGCCGGTCGCGACATCGTCCGGACCTCGCAGGCGAGCGAACCTGCTCACACTGAGGAGACTGGTCCCGATTTCCGCCCCACAATGGGCGGCCTCCCGCCGCATCGGCGCACACTTTGACATTAGCCCGCCCATGGAATCAACAGTTTTCCGGACCCATCAGGTTTCCAGGCCTCAATCGGAGGGCAGGGGGCCGGCTCGCCCGACCCCGTTGACCCCCCACCTGGAGCGCTTCTCCGTGGTGCATTGCGTCAGCCATTCAGGACCAGTGGAGGGGATTCCTTATCGTCACCGAGAACCAAAAATCGCGGGGCAACCCTATGAAAAGACGCCGATTTCGACCATTTGTCCGGCGATTTGCGCCGCTCGTCGGAAACTCTTGCCCGAGGACCGCGCCACCGGGAATATGGCGGCCATGAACAAAAAGCGTCAATCCGGCTTCTCGATACTCGAGGTCCTCGTCACGCTGGCCATCGTCGCCATCCTGATGGGCATCGGCATTCCCTCGTTCCAGAATCTGATGGACACCAACCGCATGGCCGCAGCCGTCAATGATCTCGTCGGTGGTATCCATGCTGCCCGGGCGGAAGCGATCAAGCGACGCGCCAACATCACGATCTGCGCCAGCAGCGACTGGAATACAGCGGACCCCGATTGTGACGCCGCAGCCCACTTCGGCAGCGGCTGGATCATGTTTGTGGATGGCGTACCGCCGGTGGCCGCGAATGCAGACATCGATGGCACGGACGAACTGCTCCGCGCCCACGGCCCGCTGGCCGGGACCGTGGATGCCATCGACGTGGACGCCGGGGTCACGGTGCCTTATCTGTCCTTCGCGCCGACCGGGTTTATGCAGCAGATCGGCGCCCTGGTGCCGGTCAACAACATTCAGATCTGCGATCGGCGCGGGAACGTTGACACGGGTGGCGGTGTTGCCGCCGGCCGCTGGATCAACGTCGCCGTGACCGGCCGTCCGCAGATCTTCTCTCAACAGGCAGACGTACAGGGCAGCCCTTTGGGCGGCTGCTAGCGATCCCATGGACAAGAACATGAACTCCGGATATCCCACAATGCGCCGTTCCCGAGGATTCACGCTACTGGAAGTACTGGTCGCGCTGGTCGTGATCTCGGTCGGCATGCTCGGCATCGCCGTGCTCTATGTCGAAGGTCTCAAGGCCCAGCGCACCTCGATCTTCCGCACCTCGGCGGTCAATCTCGTGGCCGACATCGCGGACCGGATACGGGTCAACCCGGACGGTGCCGCGGCCTACCAGGGCGCCGCCGCCGACAACGGCTGCACCAACGGCGTCGCCGATTGCACCCCCGCGGAGATGGCGGCGGAGGATCTGTTTATCTGGAATCAGAATCTGACCGGGCGCCTGCCGGCCGGAGCGACGGGGACCATAGCGGTCACCGACCTCGGCATCATCAATCAATACGTGATCACCGTGAGCTGGCAGGAAGCCGGGTTCGCGGATGTTCAGACCTACTCAGTCACGATCCAGAACAGCAATATCTAGGGAATCCATAACGATGTTCAGGACGCACACAACAGATACCAGCCTCCGCCCGGCTTCCGCCTTGCCGGAGCAGGGGTTCACGCTGATCGAGATGATGGTTGCCATGGCTATCGGCCTGGTCCTCATCCTCGGCGCGGTGAATATTTACGCCCAGGGCCGGCAGAGTTTCCGCACCGCCGAGTCGATCGCCCGGGTCCAGGAGAACGCCCGCTTCGCGCTGGACCTGATGGGTCCGGACATCCGCCTGGTCAATTACTGGGGCCGCAACAGCGAAGCCGCTTATATCGCGCCTCCCGCCGGTCTCGTCGTGACCTGCAACGCTGTCGACGTGACCGCATGGGCGCTGAATCTGGTCAACGGCATCGAGGCCGTGGACGATGGTTACACGCTGCCCTGCCCCGCTTTTAGCGGCGCGCAGCCAGACAGCGACGTCCTGGTCCTGCGC
>JBATKC010000304.1:0-15272 GCA_049669065.1 Gammaproteobacteria bacterium | reverse complement strand
GAGCTGACCGGTCTCAAAGTCGACCAACTGAGAGATCGCAAGCGCGGTGATCAGAAACTGGGTGATCAGGATCAGGCCCGGTCGCCGCGCAAATTTGGTCGACAATCGCTCCATGTCTGGCGGCGCTCCCCGCGCTGGATGTGGTCAGCGGCCCCAGAATTGTACGGTATTGAAATAGCGCCCCGAGATCTCCTCGTCGATGCTGACCTCCATCACCTGGATCCAGCTTTGGGTGTCGTCCCGGACATCGGTCATCTCAAGGTCATGGGCGATCCATTTGCCGCTGATATCTGCGACAGTCGCCGGATCCACGAGCAGCCGCTTGCGCAGCTGCTGATTGGATTCGAAATACTCGGTCTGCAGTGCGACGCAGGTCTGCTTGTCGATGTAGGACAAGATCCGCTCATAGCCTGTCTCCCGCTCCGGATCGGGCTGCTGCGCGATGACATAGGTCGCGCGCCCGGCCACCTCTGCATCCGGCAGGCGTTCTACGCCTGACACCTCTGTCTTCATCTGCAGCAGGCGGATATCTTCATAGCTGAAGTCGGTTGACCAAATTGCCCTGGCGCCGCCGCCGACAATTCGCCGCGGTTTGCCCAGCGCTGGCAGGTAGACATATACGGTGTCTCTGGGCTCGTTCTCGATAACCAGATAACTGGCCCCTTTCAGATCCGACGGGGCGAGGACGCGGATCATCAGACGGACGTGACCCTCCTCGTCTTTCTTCCAGTGCAGACGGGACTTCATCTTGCGCTCGCCGGAGGCCCGGTCGACCGATTTGAGTTCGATCAGCTGGATGCTGGTGGAATCGGGCGAATTACGCCTCGTGCACTCGCGTATCTGTTCCGCGGTCTGCAGTTCCTCGGCGACACTGATACCCGCAAAAGGCGACGAGGCCGCAGCTATGCACGCGATCTGAAGCAGCGATCTTGCGAGTCTGTTCATCGAGCACGGCTCCTGAAGAGATGAATGATCCGGGTATTGCGGCGAGCCGCAAACGTCCCGGCTAGTTACCTCGATCCGATGTCACGACGGACAGATTTACACGTATCAACCGATAAAGTGAATAGCCAGACCATTGATCACGATATGCAGCGTATTGTCGACCACGATCAGCAGCCAACCCGCGAGCCATGCTGGCGTCTCCGGAGGAAACCCGCTCTGCGTTCGGTTCTGCCAGGATGGACTATCGGGCCATGGCCAGTTCTTGAGCCAGACAAAGTGCCGGGCCAGGTTCCAGCGGTCGAGCACGAAGTGGGTGCCGCCGATCACCGCCAGGGTATAGGGATTCTGAGTAATGAACAGAAACGGAATCAGATAGAACACACAGTGGAACAATGTCGCTGCGGACTGTCTTGTCTTGCGCGTGGCCATCCACTCGCTCTGAAGCAGGTAGTCCCCTACCAGGTGAGCCACGATCTGGTCGGCTGTGAACATGTTTCATCCGTGGTTCAGGAAGATCATCCAGATAGCGGTGGATGGCGCGCTGCAGCGTCGCCAGATCACTGCGCCGCTGCTGCTGGACTTTGGCCCAGCCCCTCTGCGGATGCAAGTCTGGGCAATGGGCCGGCGGTCGTCCATGCTATATTTCCCCACCGCGCGGCCATCATGCACGGCACAGGAAAAGCGCCACATGAGCTATCCACATGACTTGCTGGAAGATGTCAGGGCCCTGAGCGGTTTCGAGGGCTGGAGTGAGGATGTCTATCGCGATTTTCTGCGTCTGCAGCGTGGCGATATGACGGAAGCGGAGTTCAGTGACAAATACCATTGGGAGCGCGCGATCCTGTCCATGGATATGACCGGCCTCACTTCCTCGGCGATGCGCCGCAGCGAGCTGGATAGTCTGCTGCGGATTGTGGACGCGCAGAAAGTCTGTATACCCGTGCTGCAGGACTATGGCGCCGAGCTTATCCGGTGTTTTGCGGACGACATCGTGGCCTTGTTTGCGGACCCACATGCCGCTGTCGACGCGGCGCTGGAATCCCATCGGCGCATACGCCTGTTTAATGACTCGGACTTGAGTTCGGAACACCCGACGCATTGTTGCGTGGGTATCGGCTTCGGCCGGGTATTTGCGATTGGCCCGAATCTCGCCCAGGGCGACGAGATGAACCGCGCCTCAAAGCTCGGCGAGGACATCGCCCGCGCAAACGAGACGCTGGTGACAGAGCGTGCCTTTGCGGCACTGGAAGGCCGGGAGGACCTGGCCTTCGAACACCAGGATCAGGACGATCAGATCTTCCCTTTCTATCGGGTGACGAGCAAGATCTGAGCGTGGCGTGCGGACGGGGGAGTTCCGGGCGCGCCATCTCAATGCCGGCAAGGGGTTATCGGGCGCGCCGTTCGGTGACACTGCGCCCGCCGATCCCCCAGTTATCCGTCTCGACTTCGTCGATAATCACGATCGTGGTCTCCGGGTTCTTGCCCAGTTCGTGCTGCAGCAGATCGGTCACCGCCTGGATCAGCACACGCTTTTTTTCCGGGGTAAGCCCTTCCGGAGTCAGTTTGAAATTCACATAAGGCATGATGTCACCCGACGGGTTGTCTGTGGTTACAAATCAGACCGGCATCCAACAAGGCCGCTTGCTCCGGATTGTTCAACCCTGGTGGCCTTGGAGAAACACACGCCGGGTCGCGATTAGCGGTACCGCAAAGAGCAGAGCGAATCCTGTGTTCAACACCGCGTTTTGCCAGAATCCGGTGTACAGGGAAAAGGCGGTGTCCGGGACAAACCATGCCACCAGCGGCAACGCAATCAGTTGCCAGCCGATGGCTTCGCCGCGGCGAAATGGGCCCCTTAGAGCAAGCAGCATGCTCAGACCCCAGCCAAACATCACCGCGCCGAGCACGCCGTGGACCAGCGTCACATAGGCATTGGCCGCATTTGAAAAGCGACTCTCAATCGCTGTCGACGAGCCGTATACCAGGAGGCTGAGGAATCTGCGGATCCAGTCGGGTGTCAGCACCATGCTCAGGCCGAAGATCATCAGTATCCACACCGCGAGCAGCAGCCATCGGTACCAGATGGCCGGAACCAGAGTGCGTGAAGCCGTATGCCTGGCGGGGTCTGCGCTCACCGATAACGCGCTGCGGTGATGAATTCGCCGAAGGATTCGCACCACACGACTACGGTGGTGAATTGAGCCACGTCGACGTCTTGCGGGACGGCCACGACAAAGTTGTCGAAGGTCCGCACATCACCGACCCGTACCATCCGGTTCCTCGAGGTCTCGAACTCGGCCTCCGTCTGCACGAACTCGGGCGAAAGATAGAGTTTGTAATCCGGGCCCGGCGCGATCCTCCCCTGCAGCGCGATGAATCGAGGCCCGACCGATAGCGTGCCCTCGCCCCAATGCAGCGCGTCACTGCCCTCCAGATCGCGACGGAACTCGCCGGTGAATTGTGCCGTAGCGGCCATTGCCGCCACCTCGGTCGAAGAGGGCGCGTCTGGCGCGGTGAGGATCGGCAAGGCATAAATGCCCGCAGCAAAACCGAGGGCAGCGACCAGAAGGTGGGAGACGATAAGGATGATGGTTTTCATAATTGCGTTGCTTACCCGCGCAGTCGACGTTCCAGAAATACGGAATCCAGGGTGACGCCTCCGCTCAGTGCGAAATCGCCCCGGCCATACTCGACAAAACCATTAGCCTGGTAGAAAGCGACAGCGTTAAGCGAAGAATTTACCTTGAGCCGGGTCAGGCCTGCACTCCTGGCAAGATCCACCAGGAAGTCGAGCAACTCGCGGCCGACGCCCTGACCGGCGAACGAGGGCGCGACGAACAGGGCTTCGAGCAACTCCCGCTCCAGGTTGAGCGCGCCGAAGGCCACCAGGCGACCGCGCCGCATGAGGACAAAGTGCTCATCGCCGCGCGCCTGGCCGCGCCCGATACGCTCGGCGCTGGGCTGGCCGGCCCAGTGCTGGATGACTTCGGGTGGATAAAAATCCGCACACAGGGCCTGGACGGAGGCGCGGAATAATTCGTCCATATCCTCATGATCAGACCTTGTTGCGGCACGGATCATCGTTTCCCCGGTGTTCAGGCTATGGGTGACAACCCCGCGCGTGCGCATCGATCCGGCCGCGCATGCGCGAGTTGGTTCAAGGCCCGACACGGCGGAAGCGCTGATGATTGCCCGGCTTCCAGGTCAGCCCCCCATCCTCGGTATAGTCCATTCTCGACTCGAAGGCGTCAGCCGTGACCTTGGACCGCGTGAACCGCAGCTGCCCCGTACCGCCGTCGGCAGTGCCGAATGGCTGTGACAGACGCTGCTCGCCACCGAGCGGCCCGGTCATGACCCAGAGCCGGCCGTCAGCGCCCACGGATACCATTTCGATCTGCCGCTCGGCGGGTTTGATATAGAAGAGGATGCCGACCTTCTGCTTCAGCTCCGGCATTTCGCTGTGACCGCTCAATACGCGATCAGGGACGACCCAGGAGAACTCGTAGCTGCCGCTCACCGATCGCGCCACCGAGCCGTCCTCATTGAGAAAATCAGTCACCACTTGCCAACGGCCCACCGAGGAGCGCAATTGCTCCACCGCGTGGTGCATCGCCTCATCTTCGTGGTCGCCGTGGCCGCTTGCGAGCCCGCAGACCAGCAGTAAAGACGCGACAACTGCAAATCGAAACATGCTCCTGCTCCTCCGCCGTTGCCAGTGCCGCATGCCGGGGTTCGACCGGTTCACGGCGTGGCCATTGGCTCTCACCTGTGCAGACATTGATGTTGCCACATAGTGGTCATGGCTACATCTGGCCGGCGCTTGCAGGATGCCGCCGGCAACGGCATTGCCGCATGCGTGTTGTGCCGATGACAGCTCAGACCTCAGTCGACCGATGACTGATCGACGATGATAAGACCCCCGGTCGGGAAGCCGAGTGCCGTCGCGTCCGCAACGAATCGGTCCATGACTTGTTTATCAATCGTCGGCGTCCGCGCCAGCAGCCAGAGATAGGAGCGATCCGGTCCCGACACGAACGAGTACTGGTACTCGTCGTGGTCGAGGCCAAACACGACATAGGCGCCATAAAAAGGGCCAAAAAAAGATACCTTGAGATAGCCTTCATCGCGACTGCGGACAAAAAATGCCTTGCCGTCGGCCTGCTTCCACTCGCCGCTCGCTGCATCATAGCCGCGGTTAGTGACTGTTATGCCGCCGTCGTCGCGCAGGCTGTATTCGGCGGTAACCCGGCTCAAGCCACGCTCGAAAGAATGATCGAGCCGGGCGATCTCGTACCACGTTCCCAGATAACGGTCCGCGTCGAAATCGCTGACCGGCTCGATGCCGTCGGGCAGACCCGTGCAGGCGCTCGTCAGTGTTGCAGTCAGGACCAGGAAGATAGCCCTGGTCGCCCGCTGCAACCGGTCAATCGGCCCACGCAGGGCCTGGTCGGTATTGGATCTCATGATTCCAGTATCCTGCTGGCGACCGCACGGGCGCTGTCGAGACAATCGGACAGACCCGGTCCGCCGCGGTAATTGGCGCAGAAGTGGAGGCCCTCCCAGCGCTTTTCGAGACCTTCCAGCGCGGCCAGGAAATCGCCATGGCCGACGTTGTACTGGGGTATCGCGAGCGGCCAGTGGGTGGCGCTGGTGAATACCGGTTCGCCGCGGATACCGAGCAGATCGGTGAGCTGGCTGGTGGCCAGGCTCACCGCCTCGGGTTCGCCGGGCGTGGCGCAATCCGGCATGGTCGCGCCGCCGATAAAGATCATCAGGGCCACATGTCCTTCCGGTGCACGGCCCGGGAAGATGGTGGACGAGAAGATGGCGCCGAGCACCCGCCGTTGCTCCACCAGCGGGATGAGCATGCCGAAACCATCCATCGGATGCCCGATCTGCTCGCGGCGATAGCCCAGCACCAGGGTCGTCACCGGGGGGTAATACAGTGCCGGCACGGCGGCCATCCCGGCGGCGATCTCCTTTTGCCAGGGCAATGCGGCATTCACGTGACCGGGTACCGACACCACCAGCGCGTCGAAGCGCCGGTCATGTTCGCCGCCAGGGTCATGCCAGCGGACCTGCCAGCCTGCGTCCGTGCGCGTCATCGACAGCGGTTCTGCGCCGGTGCGGATGTCGGCACTCGCCGTCGCCACCAGTCGCCGGGTCAGTGTCTCGGTGCCGTCGGAGAAGGACATCATGCGTGGCTTGTAGGCGACCTCGCCGCTGCGCTTGCGTTCCTTGCGCAGCTTGACCGCACCGCCGATCAGGGAGCCATAACGGGCCTCCAGATTCCAGACTTTGGGAAACGCGTAACGGATCGACAGCTTCTCCGGATCGCCGGCGAAGATGCCCGAAACCAGCGCGGCGATGCCGTAATCGAGGAATTGCCGCCCCATGCGTCGTGTGACAAAGCTGGCGACGCTCTGGTCTGCATCGGCTGGCGCTGCCTTGATAAACGGTTCGGCGAGCAGGCGGAACTTGCCACCCAGGGTATACAGCGGTGTAGTGATGCCTTCGCCCATGGACATGGGCAGCGGCAGCACGCGTCCGTTCTTCACCAGGAAGCGCTTGTTAGCAAGTGGATTGGCGTCGACGATCTCGCTGGTGAGGCCGAGCTCATCGAGGAAGTCCTCGGCCAGCTGGCTCTTTATCAACATCGAGTTGGGGCCTGCTTCGCACAGGAAGCCGTCACGGCGCTCGCTGCGGATGACGCCCCCGGTGCGGTCGGATTTTTCGATCAGAGTGACCTCGGCGCCGGCATGGCCGAGTCGCCAGGCCGTGGCCAGGCCGCTCAAGCCGCCGCCGATGACCGCGATGCTGCGGGCCTTGCCTGGCTGGCTCATGAACTCTCCCGGTGGATGACGGGATCTCCGTCGTTCAGGCCGACGCAGCCCTGGCGCGGACCTCGCTCAACGGCCCGGGCAACAGCGCGTGCCGCCAGCCGGTCCCTCAGTCGCCGCGTTGTTCCCTGGCGACCAGGAAATTGACTACGTCGAACAGCTGCTGGTTGCCACCGGCCAGATCGGCGCCGGTAACGTATTTACCATTTACCACGACCGCCGGTACGCCGCTCAAACGGAACCGCCGGACCTGGGCGTCGGCACGCCGCAGATTTGTCTGCACCGCAAAGGAATCCCAGGCGCTGAGGAAATCCTGCTCCGTGACATCGAAGCGGGCGAAGAACTCGATCAGTCGCTCACGGGTGTTGAGCGGGTTCCGGTTGACGTGGATCTCCCGGAAAATCGCCGGGTGTACCTGCTCCAGGACGCCTAGCGCTTCGGCGGTGTAGAACACGCGGGCGTGGATCTGCCAGCTCGGATTGAGCGCGGCCGGTATCTGCACGAACACGGTGTTGTCGGGGATCCCTTCCAGCCGCCAGGATTGTATAAAGGGCTCGAGGGTGTAGCAGTGCGGGCAGCCGTACCAGAACACCTCCGCCACCTCTACCTGTCCCGGTCCGGCGCTGGTCGGCTGTGCCACCGGCAGGGTCGTGTAATGGCGGCCTTCCTGATACCGCTCCAGCGACTTCGGGATAGAGGGCTTCGATGCCAACGGCACCACGTCTTCCTCGGCAATAATCTCCTCGTCGACCATGGTCTCTTCCACGACCGCGTCTGCCGTGGTCTCGACCTCGGCTTGAGCTGCCGGGTCGGTGGCGACGGTCTCCGCCACGACAGTCTCTTGGGTCGTCACTTCCGCGGTTTCCGCCTCGGCGGCAGGCGTCGGCGCTTCCTCTCGGCCGCAGCCATTGAGCGCGAGCAGGGCAACGGTGATGGCAAGGATCCGGATCATCGATTTCTCCAATGCATTGAGGCTGCGCTCAGCGCAGGCCCTGGATATAGGCGGATACGGAGCGGATGTCGTCTTCTGTCATCCGGCTCGCGATACCGCGCATCATCTGGTTGGCACCCTTGCGCTCGCCGCTCGCATACAGGCGCAGCTGGTTAGCCAGATAGGTGGCGTGCTGACTGGCTATCGCCGGATAACCGGCCATAGGATTGCCCCGGCCGTTGGGGCCGTGACAGGCGATGCAGGCGGAGATGCCGCGCTCGGGGTCACCGCCCCGGTAGATGCGCTGGCCACGGCTGACGAGCTTCGGATCCGCCTCTTTCGGCGTCAGCATCTGGCTGGAGTAATATGCCGCCAGGTCGGCCGTGTCCTCATCTGACAATAACGCTGCCTGCGGGCTCATCAACACGTTTTGACGGGCGCCGAATTTGTATGCGGCGATCTGGTCGACAATATAGTCCGCATGCTGGCTCGCCAGTGACGGCCATTCGGGATTGACGCTGTTGCCATCCGCGCCGTGGCAGGCAGCACAGACGGCAGATTTGGCCTTGCCGGCTTCGGCTGAGCCTTCGGCCTGGGCAGTGCTAAGGATGCCCAGGGTCAGAGACATCAGGGCGATAGCGGAAAATTTGTTCATGATCGGGCAACTCCGGCGTTTCGCTGGACAGTCGGTGCAGGGCCAGGGCCGCCAAGGCCACGAGGGCCCCAAACACCCCATGCTAGACTGCGCGCGGGCAACAACAGCCGACAATTTTACACTACCGGGGCACTGCGGCGTCCACTCAAATCAGTCATGTCCGTATTCTCCGAAGCCAGTTTCCTCACCAGCGCCAACAAGGCGACCCAATTCCTGCCTGACGAGGGCCGGGAAGTGGCGTTTGCCGGCCGCTCCAACGCCGGCAAGTCGAGCGCGATAAACGCGATCACCGGCCGCCGCAGCCTGGCCCGGACAAGCAAGACACCGGGGCGGACTCAGCTGATCAATTTCTTTGCCCTCGATGCTGGTCGTCGCCTGGTCGATTTGCCCGGTTACGGTTTCGCCAAGGTGCCGCTGGCCATGCGGCGCCATTGGCGCCATCTGCTGGAAGACTATTTCTCGGATCGGCGGTCCCTGAGTGGCTTGTTTGTGATCATGGATTGCCGCCGGCCGATGACCGATGTGGATCAGCAGATGCTGGCCATGGCCGATGCGGTAGCCTGTCCGGTCCATGTGGTGCTGACCAAGGCCGATAAATTGTCCCGCGGCAAGGCAGCCGCGGCGCTCCAGGCCACCCGTAAGTCGCTGACCGACCGGGCCTCGGTCCAGTTGTTCTCGGCGCTGACTGGTCAGGGTATCGATGAGGCCCGCGCCATGCTCGAGACCCTGCTGGACGACGGATGACCGCGAGACTCGGGAGCACCGGCAAAAAAGAAGCCCCGGGGAGCCGGCTGAAGCCGGCGATCCCGGGGCCAAGCGTCGCAACCGGCGGGGGGTCGCCGGGCTGCCAGCCCGCTCAGGGAGAGAAGCGGGCGAGCGTCTCAAAAGCGCTCACCAGCATAGACCGTCGGTACCCGCCCGAGTTCCGTGGCGGTTGGCGGACCGGATGGAGGCTAGTGCGCCTCGTCCCAATTGCGGCCCCGGCCGGTGTCGACCCTTAGCGGGACCGCCAATTCCGCCGCGCCGGCCATGCAATTCACAACCGCGGTTTCGGTGTCATCGATATTGTCAACGGGGACCTCGAGCACCAGCTCGTCGTGTACCTGCATGATCATCCGCGCCCTGGAGCCACTCTTCGTAAGCCATTGATCTACATTGATCATGGCCCGCTTGATGATATCTGCCGCGGTGCCCTGCATCGGCGCGTTGATGGCGCTGCGCTCGGCATATTGGCGGCGCTGCGGATTGCGCGCGCGGATCTCCGGCAGATACAAGCGGCGGCCGAACACGGTCTCCACATAGCCCTGTTCACGGGCCTGTTCCCGGGTGCGGTCCATATAGGCCTTTACTCCCGGGTAACGCTCGAAATACAGATCCACGTAGGACTGAGCCTCGCCGCGCTCGATGCCGAGCTGGCGCGCCAGGCCAAAAGCCGACATGCCGTAGATCAGGCCGAAGTTGATCGCCTTGGCTGATCGGCGCTGTGCCGGGCTGACCTCCTCCTGAGCCACCTCGAAGACTTCAGCAGCAGTCGCGCGGTGGATATCGGCGTCGGCCCGGAATGCCGCCACCAGGCCCTCGTCCCCGGACAGATGCGCCATGATCCGCAGCTCGATTTGTGAATAGTCGGCGGCCAGGAGCATGTATCCCTGCGCCGCCACGAACGCCTGTCGGATGCGTCGGCCCTGCGGCGAGCGGACCGGGATATTCTGCAGATTCGGGTCCGAGGATGAGAGGCGACCCGTCGCGGCGACAGCCTGGTGATAGGAGGTGTGGACCCGGCCGGTGTCGGGGTTGACCTGCCTTGGCAGCTTTTCCGTGTAGGTAGAGCGCAGCTTGGACAGTTCCCGGTGCTCGAGGATCAGGCGTGGCAGATCGTGCTTGTCCGCCAGCTCCGCCAGCACGTCCTCGGCGGTGGAGGGCTGTCCCTTCGGCGTCTTGCGCACGACCGGCAATTCGAGTCGTTCGAACAGGATCTCCTGCAGCTGCTTGGGTGAACCAAGATTGAACGGTCCGCCCGCGGCCTCGTGCGCCGCCAGCTCGAGCTTGTGCATCTCGGCGGCCAGTTCGCGGCTCTGTTTTTCCAGCATGGCGACATCGAGACGCACACCGCAGTGCTCGATCATGGTCAGGATCGGCACCAACGGCATCTCGATATCGTTGTAGATCTCGGCGAGACGGCCGGTCTTTTCCAGCTCGGGATACATCTCCCGATGCAGGCGCAGCGTCACATCGGCGTCTTCTGCGGCATAGGGCGCGGCCTGTTCGAGGTCTACCTGATTGAAGCTGAGCTGCTTGGCGCCCTTGCCGGCGACGTCCTCGAAACGGGTCGTCTTGATGCCCAGATATGCCATCGCCACCGAGTCCATGTCATGGCGGGTGCTGGTGCTGTTCAGGACATAGGATTCCAGCATCGTGTCATGACGGATGCCGGCCAGGCTGATGCCGTGGTTGGCCAGCACATGGGCGTCGTACTTGAGGTGGTGGCCGATCTTGCCGCGTTTCCCATCCTCCAGCAGCGGCTTCAGGCGCTTCAGCACGGTGTCCCGATCGAGCTGGTCCGGGGCGCCGGGATAATCGTGCCCCAGCGGGACATAGGCGGCCCGCTCGGGCTCGACCGCAAATGAGACGCCGACGATCCGCGCGCGCATGTAATCGAGACTGTCGGTCTCTGTGTCGAAGGCAAACTCCCCGGCCTGGTCCAATCGATCGAGCCAGGCTTGCAGCGCTTGTTCGTCGAGCACTGTGTCGTATTCGGCCGCTGTGTCATCCGTCGGTGGATCGTCGACCGCGACCGTCCTCGGGTCGTCTTGTCCATCGGGCAGCTGGCGTAACAGCGCATTGAAGTCGAGGCGCGCGTAGATTTCTCGCAGGGCGTCCAGATCGGCGGGTCTGCGCACCAGATCTTCCGGGCCGGTCTCCAGCGCGACATCGCAGATGATGGTGGCCAGCTTCTGCGACAGCGCCAGCTGCTCCAGATGCGCGCGCAGGCTCTCGCCGACCTTGCCACCGATCTCGTCGGCATGAGTCCGGATAGCGTCGATGGAGCCGTAGCTGGCGAGCCATTTGGCCGCCGTCTTCGGACCGACTTTTGGCACGCCGGGGATATTGTCGGAACTGTCCCCGATCAGCGCCAGATAGTCGATGATCTGATCCGGGCGCACGCCGAATTTTGCCTCGACCCCGGCCTCGTCCAAAAACGTATCGTTCATGGTGTTGACCAGCGACACCCGCGCATCTACCAATTGCGCCATGTCCTTGTCGCCGGTGGAAACAAGGACCTTGCCCTGATCGTTCTGAGCCAGGGTGCCGATCACGTCGTCGGCCTCCACGCCCTGCACCCGCAGCAGCGGCAGGCCCAGCGCCTCGATGGCTTCGAGCAGCGGATCGATCTGTCCGCGCAGCTCGTCGGGCATCGGCGGCCGGTTGGCTTTGTATTCGGCGAACAACTCATCGCGGAACGTCTTGCCCGGCGCATCGAATACCACGGCCATACGTGTCGGGGCATGATCCTTGATCAGCTTGTGCAGCATGTTGAGCACACCGAGGATGGCGCCAGTGGGCTGGCCCTCCCGATTGCTCAGCGGCGGCATCGCGTGGAACGCCCGGTAAAGATACGAGGAGCCGTCCACCAGGATCAGCGTGTCGGAGTCAGGCTGGGTGTTCATGATCGTCAGCGGTTGCCGGCTCAGGGTCCGGCTTCGGCTTCGGCGTCATCCACCGATTCGGCGCCCTCGGCCTCGTCTTCCGGCTCGTCCTCGCCGGCTTCCTGCAACGGATCAAACGCGGGTTCGGGCGCCACCTCCGGCACCGGTGTGGCGCCGTCTTCCTCCGGCAGATAGAGCGCGCCGCGCTGGCCACAGGCGGTCAGTGACAGGATGACGATGAGCAACAGGCTGCGCATGGGTTCCACCGGTGGGGATCAGGACGCTAAAGTATAACCCCGGCGTCAATCCACCTCGGTCTCATTGCGTGCCCATACCTGCCAACGCTCGCGGCCGACGAACACCGGTAACGAACCGGTCGAGGCGCGGTCCTCCAGACGCAGGAACCAACGCGACAGCAGCGTGTGCAGGTCTGCGTCGGCGATGCCAAAAGGCGGGCCGTCGCCGGCTTCGGCATCGGTAAAAAACAGTCCGGCCAGGCGACCACCCGGCTTCAGCAGGCAGGCGCATTGGCGGGCCCAGCCGAGGCGCCGTTCCGGGCTCAGCGCGCACATAAACGCGCGTTCATAGATCAGATCGTAGCGACGTCCCTCAAGCTCGAAAAAATCCGCCTGCATGATGACGGCGCCACTGCCGGCGGTGACCGCGCGGGCCCGCGCTACCGCCGCAGCGCTGAAATCTATCGCCAGCACCCGGGATCCGGTGCTTGCCAGCCGGGCGGCCTCATAGGCCGAGCCGCATCCCGGCACCAGCACCTGGAGACCGATCGGCCCGGCAGCGACAAAGGTCTCGAGCTCTGCCGGCACGCCGCCAGCGTCCCACGGCATGCGCCCCTCGAGATAGAGCGCTTCCCAGTGCTCGGGGCCGAGCCTCACGCGGTCAGGTTCTTGTCCCTGGCCAGCACCGCCAGGGTCAGACGCGAAACGCAGACCAGCCGACCATGCTGGTCATCGATACGGATACTCCAGACCTGGCTGCGGCGGCCAATGTGGATCGGTTCCGCGCGGCCAATGACCTCGCCATCGCGGACCGGACGGATGTGGTTGGCGTTGATCTCCTGACCGACGCAGAAGAAGTGCTGAGCGTCGACACACAACGTGGCGCCGGTGCTGCCCAGGCTCTCGGCCAGCACCACCGAGGCGCCGCCGTGGAGGATTCCGTGTGGCTGGTGGGTGCGCGGGTCCGCCGGCATCCGCGCCTCGATAAAGTCATCCCCGAAGTCGGTAAAGCGGATGCCCAGCACCTCGTGGATGGTGTTTTTGTTGAGCCCGTTGAGGAGGTCGAGGTCCGGCGCGTGATACCAGATGGCCATAGCTGATCTTCCCGCTCCCGCTCAATCTTTGTCTGGCCGGAAACGCGCGCCGACCCGACGATAGGCGTCGCGGAACGGGACGCCTTCCTCGACCACCATTCGATAGGCTTCTTCGGTGGCATAGAGGCCTTCTTCCATCGCGATATTCTCCGGGATGAAGCGGATCTCCGGCAGCGCCCGGACCAGGACGCCAAGCACATCATGGGCCAGGTCGATGGCCCGGAACAACGGCGCCTTGATCAGCTGCAGATCCCGGTGATAGCCCGACGGCAGCTTGGTGCCCACGCTGAGGATCTCGGTCAGGCATGCCAGCGAGGTCGCCGTGCGCCCGCGGATCAGCTCGAACACGTCTGGATTGCGCTTTTGCGGCATGATCGACGAGCCCGTCGTCATACTGTTGGGTAGCGACACAAAGCTGAATTCCTGCGTGCAGAACAGGATCAGGTCCGAGGCCAGACGGCTCAGATCCGACATCAGCAGATGGATTTCGAACACCAGCTGTGATTCACCCTTGCCGCGGGAGAGTTGTACGGCCGTCACTGGCTCCTGGGTCTCGACGAAGCCAAGACGCTCGCGGGTGAACTCCCGGTTGAGAGGGAGGCTCGGCGCGCCATAGCCAGCGGCAGAACCGAGGGGGTTCTTGTCGACGCGCCGGCGCGCGGCGAGCAGGCCTGTCGCGTCATCACGCAGCTCGGCGGCATAGGCGCCGGCCCACAACGGCACGGAACTCGGCATGGCCGGCTGCAGATGGGTATAACCTGGCAGCCGCGTATCCCGCTCGCGCTCCGCCAGGGCGTCCAGTTCAGCAGCGACCGCCTCGGCGCCATCGTGGAGCTGAGCGCAGACGTCCTTGAGATAGAGTCGCAACGCGGCCAGCACCTGGTCGTTGCGCGAACGGCCCAGGTGCAGCCGCGGACCCGCTTCGGGCGCCCGGCCAGAGAGACGTGTCTCCAACGCCGTGTGCACGTCTTCTTCCTCGAGGCTCACGCGCCAGCCGCCGGCCTCATGCTCCGCGGCCAACTCGTTGAGCCCGTCGCGGATCTGCTGCAGATGTGTCTCATCGAGCAGACCGCTGGCCGCGAGCATCTCGGCATGGGCGATGGAGGCCCGGGCATCATAGGACACCAGGCGATTGTCCAGCTGATGATCCTCGCCGGCGGTGAATTCCAGCACACCACGATCGAGCGGATCGCCTTTATCCCAGAGTCTGCTCATGTGTTCTCTTGCCCGGACGGCGGATTGATTCAAGACAGCCTATTCTAGCGGCTCAGCCCTGGCCGCCGGCGCTCTGCTCGGCAGGCGAGAGGCTTTCGATGTCATCGACGACCAGCGTACCGGTCCCTTCGTTGGTGAATACCTCCAGCAACAGGCTGTCGGCCAGGTCATGAGATATCACGTGTACCCGGCGAACGCCGCCACGCACCGCCGCCTCGATGGCGTCAGCCTTCGGGCCCATGCCGGCGGCGAGTTTGCCCGCCTTGCGCAGACGTGCGAGGCCGGCCAGGTCGACAAAAGAGATCAGTGAATCCGGATCATCCGGATCCTCGAGTATGCCCGCCGCACCGGTGGCCAGGATCAGCTTTTCTGCACCCAGTGCCGCGGCGATTGCGGCGGCTACCGTGTCGGCGTTGATATTCAGCAACACGCCCGAGTCGTCGGCGGACAGCGGACTTATCACCGGCAGGAAGCCGGCCTCCAGCTGCCGTTGCAGCACTTCGCTCGAAACCGCGTCGATATCGCCGACGAACCCATAGTCGACCTGGGCGTCGCCCGCGCCTGGCAGATCCACCGGTGGGCGGCGGGTGGCCTGGATCAGGCCGGCGTCGACGCCACTCATGCCTACCGCCTGCAGGCCCAGGTCGCGGCAGGCGGCCAGGATCCGCGTGTTGACCAGTCCGTTGAGCACCATGGTGGAGATCTCGAG
>JBATKC010000303.1:0-5889 GCA_049669065.1 Gammaproteobacteria bacterium | reverse complement strand
CTCCTCGATGGCGAGATCGCCAAGAAAACGTTCGACTGCGTGGATGCTGACTGCGGCATCCATGCCGGTGCGATTGCATTGATTTTCGCAGGGGTGGTAGCAGACCCGGCCGTGGACAGCCGGCATCGGATTGTCGGCGACCAGGATTTCCCATGCCGCGCGCGGATTGCCGTTTTGGACTTCGCTGAGCCAGCCCTGGATATTCTCGCCGGCCGGGCAGGCGTGGTTGCAGGGCGGCAGCAGGTCCCTGTAGTCGGGCCGCCGTCGCCGCAACGGGCCGGAGAATGGTTCATGGTGCAGGTCCGCGGGTCGGGTAAGATCATGGCGCCGGTCAATCACGGTTGAGTCCTCCACCGTCTAGCCGCGGCAGCGGCTGTGGCGTGTTGCAAGGGCCACAAAAAGGCGTGACCAGGACGACGCAGTGCCGCCGGGGCTAGAATCTGTCCAGGCTGTCGCGCGCGGCCGTCACGTGGTGCGTATGAGAGGCGATCGATCATGGCCAGATACCAGTGTCCCGAATGCACCTATGTCTATGACGAAGATCTCGGCGACGAGACTCATGGCATCCCCGCGCGGACCCGTTGGCAAGACGTCGACCCCGAGTTCTGGTGTCCCGACTGCGGCACGGTTCCGAAAGCGGACTTTGTGCAGGGATCCTGATCACGCCGACTCCGGCCGGCCGGCCGGCACCACCATCACGGGACAACGTGCTTTCTTCAGAACCTGTCTGCTGACGCTGCCAAGCAGCAGGCTCATCGCGGCGCCGAAGCCATGCGTGCCGACGACGATCATGTCCGCATCGAGTTCCTCGGCCTGTTTCAGGATCTGCGTGGCCGGTGGGCCCCGGACCAGCAGGCCGGTCGCTTCGATCCCGGCATCCCGAGCCGCCGCCGCGGCCTCCTGGATCAGCCGATGTTCCTGCCGATACTCATCGGCCGTCTGCTTGCGATCGCTCCGCTCACCGGCGCCATAGCCCTTGAATGCCGGTCCTGGCGCTGCCGCATGGATCAGCCATAGCTGTGCGCCGAGGGCCGCCGCCTGACGCTTGGCAACCTCGAGGACTTGCTCGGTCTGGGGGAAAAAATCGACCGCCACCAAGATCTTCATTGCGACCTCGCGAAACCGCCGCACTCGTTCCAAAGCTAGCAGAATGCGGGGGGGCCGGACTTGCCCCAGATCAACTGCCGGCCGCTCGCGGGCCTGCCCGCGTGGGCTCAGGCAAACAAATCCCGAAGCGCATCGGCCAGCAGGCGATACTGAGCCGGGTGATTGTAGATCTGGGCCGATATGCGGATCAGACGGTGAGGGACCTTCGGCCAGGGGATGACCGGCACCTCTATCCTCCATCGCCGCCGCAGTTCGTCCTGCAGCGGATCGGCGTACATCGCGGATTTTGGCGGTTCCATGGAGCCATCCGGCAGCGGCAGTGCGGCCAGCGACCCGATCATGGTATCGGGGCTCGGCAGATCGAGACCCAGGGCTGCGGCGAGTTCGCGCCGGCCATCAAGGATAAGCGCGCGATTGTGCGCGCGCAGCGCCGGCCAGCCGCCCGGCAACAGTGATCCCATGAAGCGGAGCGCCGCCGGCACGCACAGCATCGGCGAGGGGTCGTCGGTCCCTACCCAGTCGAACTCCTGCAGGAATCGTGAGCGATCCTGCCGCGGTGAATTGGCTCCGTGGCTGATTGCCACCGGGCGGATCTCCGCCTGCCGGTCCGGACGCACATAGAGAAAGCCGGCGCCCTTCGGCGCGCACAGCCATTTGTGGCAATTACCGGTGTAATAGGCGGCGTCGATATCCGCGAGCTTTAGTTCCAGCATCCCTGGCGCATGGGCGCCGTCAACCAGCGTATCGATCCCTTGCGCTGCCAGCGCGGCGACGATGCGCCCGATCGGCAGTACCAGCCCGGTCTGGCTGGTCACATGATCGATCAGCGCCAGTCGGGTGCGGGCGCTGGCGCGCTCGAGTATGGCATCCACTGCCTGATCCGCATCGGCCAGCGGGAACGGCAACTGCGCGACCACCACCCTGGCGCCCGCGCGCCCGGCGACATACTCCAGCGCATTGCGGCAGGCGTTGTACTCGTGGTCGGTGGTCAGAAGTTCGTCACCGGGCGCCAGCGACAGCGAGCGCAGCACCGCGTTGACCCCACTGGTGGCGTTCGGCACCCAGGCGATATCGGTCGACGGTGCATCCAGGAAGGCTGCAAGCTCGGCGCGCGCCGCGTCGAGCAGGCCCTCGAGGTCGCGCACAAAGAACTGGACCGGCTGACGTTCCATACGCAAGCGGATCCGGTCCTGTTCCGCCAGCACGACCCGCGGACATGCGCCAAAAGAACCGTGGTTGAGAAAAACCAGCTCCGGGTCCAGCGCCCAGCGATCGTCCATCTGGCCCGTAATTGTCGCCATCATTGCGCCTCCGATTCCGCGCGCGTGCATAGGTGTGCCGGCCGGCTAGCGGCCGAGGCCAAGCATGGTCATGCTTGAGACCTTGTGTAAAGCGCATCTGCTCAGGGACAAGCCTGCCTGGTCATGACCTACACTCGGTGCAGAGCATGCTGACAGAGGCGGCGATGAGCAATCAGCTTGAGGCGGCAACAGCATCCGGGCCCGAGGCGGTGTTCCGGATCCAGGGATTGACCAAGATCTACCTCATGGGCGAGGTCCAGGTCCATGCCCTGCGCGGTGTCGACCTCGAATTTTACCAGGGCGAGATGACAGCGCTGCTTGGTCCGTCCGGCAGCGGCAAATCCACGCTGTTGAATATCATCGGCGGGTTGGACACGCCGACCGCGGGTCGGGTCTGGTATCGGGGTACCGACCTGACCGCTGCGAGCGAAAAGGCACTGACCCAATACCGCCGTCAGCATGTGGGTTTCGTGTTCCAGTTTTACAATCTGATACCGAGTCTCACCGCGCGCGAGAACGTGTCGGTGGTGACCGAGATCGCGACCGATCCGATGTCAGCTCAGGAGGCGCTCGCGCTGGTCGGTTTGTCCGCCAGGCTGGATCATTTTCCGGCGCAGCTGTCCGGTGGCGAGCAGCAGCGAGTGGCGATCGCCCGCGCGATTGCGAAGAACCCGGCGGTGCTGTTGTGCGACGAGCCGACCGGCGCGCTGGACTCGACCACCGGTGTGGTGGTGCTCGAGGCCCTGGAGCGGGTCAACCGGGAACTGGGGACGACTACGGCGCTGATCACCCATAACGCGGGTATCTCGGCCATGGCGGATCGCATCATCCGCCTGGCCGACGGGCATATTGCGGAGACGGTGCGCAATCCGGTACGCCGATCCGCTCACGATCTCCAGTGGTAGAAGGCCTTGTCGGCATTACAAAAAAAATTGTTCAGGGACCTGGCCGGGATGGCGGGGCAGGCCCTGGCCATCGCCATGGTTATCGCGGCGGGTTCCGCCACCTACATCATGTCGGTCAACGTCTATGAGGCGCTCAGCGCGACCCGGCACGAATATTACGAGCGCGAGCGCTTTGCCGAGGTGTTCGCGAGTCTGACCCGGGCGCCGCAGAGTCTGGCGGCGCGGGTCGAGGCGCTCCCCGGTGTGGACCGCGTGCAAACCCGGGTGGTTGCAGCGGCGCTGATCGACGTGCCGGACTTCGCCGATCCCGTGACCGGACGACTGGTGTCGATCCCGGATGACGCCGAACCGCTGCTCAACGGTATCCATCTGCGGCGCGGTCGTCTGCCACAGCCCGGCCGCGATGATGAGGTATTGGTCAGCGAGGCCTTCGCCGACGCGCACGGCCTGCGGCCCGGTGATCACCTCTCGCTGCTGATCAAGGGCCGCTACAGGAGCGTGAGCCTGGTCGGCGTCGCGCTTTCGCCGGAGTTTATCTACCAGATTGCGCCAGGGCGGATCCTGCCGGACTTCAAACGCTATGGCGTGCTATGGATGTCGCGCAAACCGCTGGCCGCGGCTTACGAAATGGAGGAGGGTTTTAACGATATCCTGCTCGGGCTGGCCCCTGGGGCTGTGCCCGATTCGGTCATGGAACAGCTCGATCTGCTGCTGGAACCCTATGGGGGTCTCGGTGCCTACGGCCGTGAAGACCAGATCTCGCACAAGTTTCTCAACGAGGAATTCCGTCAGCTGCGACAGACCGCCAGTCTGTTCTCCGGCATCTTCCTCGGCGTCACCGCATTCCTGCTCAACGTGGTGATCGGCCGTCTGGTCAACACCCAGCGCGAGCAAATCGCGATCCTCAAGGCCTTTGGTTACGGCAATGTCCATATCGGCTGGCATTACGTGCAGATGGTGCTGGTGATCGTGCTGCTCGGCGTGCTGGCGGGCACCGGTCTGGGCGCCTGGCTCGGTGGCGGGCTCAGCGAGCTCTATATGGACTATTACCGCTTCCCGTTTCTGCGTTATCGGGTCCACGCGGACACGGTCCTGGTCGCAACCCTGGTTACCGGTCTCGCCGCCGTCGCCGGGACCCTCGGGGCGGTCCGTAAGGCGGTCCGGTTACCGCCCGCCGAGGCGATGCGCCCGGCGCCGCCGGAGACCTACCACCCGTCCTGGCTCGAACGCCTCGGCTTCAGAGGCCGGCTGGATCAGCCGAGTCGCATGATCCTCAGACACATCAGCCGCCGTCCGCTCAAGTCGACCTTGACCGCGGCGGGCATCGCCATGGCCTGCGGCGTGATGATGCTCGGCACGTTTTTCACCGACGCCATGGACGAGATGGTCGAGATCGAATTCGGTCTGGCTCAGCGAGAAGATATGGCCGTGAGCTTTTATGATCCGACGTCGCTGCGGGCGGTCGACGAACTCCGCGCGCTCCCCGGCGTGCATTATGTGGAGCCGTTCCGCTCGGTGCCGGTGAGGCTGCGTGCCGGGCCGCGCAGCTATCGCACCAGCATCCTCGGCTACCGGCCAGACGCCGTATTGCACCGGGCGCTGGATGACGAATTACAGCCGTTACGCCTGCCCGATCAGGGCGTGTTGCTGACCGAGCAGCTCGCCAGCATCCTCGGCATCTCCGCCGGAGACACCGTCGAGGCCGAAATCCTCGAGGGTCGGAGACCCCGGCGTCGGGTCGAAGTGGACGGCGTTGTGCGCCAATACATCGGCATCGGTGCGTATATGAGCCTCGGTGGCCTCAATCGGCTGATGCAGGAAGGTCACGCCATCTCTGGCGCTTATCTGGCCGTGGACAGCCTGCGACGGGATGACATTTATCAGCGACTGAAAGACACGCCGCGGGTCGCGGCCACCGAAGCCAGCGACGCGCGCTTGCAGAACTTCTATGACTCCATCGCGGAGTTCCTGCTGACCTACATGGGATTTATCAGCGTCCTGTCTGCCGCGATAGTGTTTGGCATTGTCTACAACAGCGCCCGCATCGCGCTTGCCGAGCGGGGCCGGGAACTGGCGAGTCTGCGCGTGCTGGGATTTACCCGCGCCGAGGTGTCCTACATCCTGCTCGGCGAACTGGGGCTGCTGACCCTGCTCGCGATCCCGCCGGGCTTTGGGCTCGGTTATCTGCTGTCGGCCTGGATGGTCGCGACCCTGCCGCATGAGTTATTCCGTATCCCACTGGTTTTGGAGCGCGATACCTACGCGCTGGCGGCGGCGATCGTGATTGCGGCGGCAGCCATCTCCGGGCTCATCGTGCGACAGCGCGTCGATCACCTTGATATGGTGGCCGTTTTGAAAACACGGGAATAGGATGTGCGTATGCCTTCCGCCAGGACCTTTGCACTCATTTCGTTCTCGTTGCTTGTCGTCGCCGCGCTGATCTTCGGCTTTATGCCGCGGCCGATTCTGGTCGACACGGCGGAGGTCAGCCGGGGCCCGCTGGTCGTCACCGTGGAAGAGGAGGGTCGCACGCGCGTGATCGACCGGTATGTGATGTCAGCACCGGTGGCGGGGTT
>JBATKC010000302.1:0-2035 GCA_049669065.1 Gammaproteobacteria bacterium | reverse complement strand
GCCCAGAACCCATTCGATATCGGGCGCGACCTCATGTGCGGCTGCAATCATACCCGGCGCCGGATCCAGACCAACGACACGACCGGATGTGCCGGAGCGTGCCCGTACCGCCCGCGCAAGTACGCCCGTTCCGCAGGCAATATCCAGAACATGCGCGCCCTCTTGAACAGCAGCAGCGTCCATGATGTGGCGGGGCCAGGGCGCAAAAAGTGCTGGCACGAATAGAGATTCATATCCGCGTCCGGCCTCAAGTTCTTCCTGTGTCGCTTCGGACGCCATCACATGGCGCTCCTCTGCAATTCATCCTGAAGCATAAGCATAGCACAACGAGGTAAAATTGTCCGGAACGGGCTTCACTCAGGTGCAAATCGGTCCGTTTTGCGCTCATAGCTGCCGTCCTGATCGTCGGACGGTGACCAGACGGCGGAGATGCTAACCTCGCGGATCGCGTCCACACGGCCCATCCCCTGCCCGTCCAAACGAAAGTCGATCCCGCGTGCCAGGGTCGAAGATGGCTTTGCCGACATCCTCAAAGCTGTGCAGCCGACGAAGCAACTCTTCACGCTTGCTCGCGTGATGTTCGGGGATGCGTGGAATGCTCGCCTCCAGTCCGTCTGAATCGCCCCGGTTTTACCGGAGACCTATAGCTTCATTTCACGCTACCATATCGAGCAGGTCGCGCTGTGCATAGAAGTTGTCTTCAGCCTCTGCTGGCGGGATGTTTCCTATGGGTCCGAGCAGACGTCTGTTGTTGAACCAATCGACCCATCCGAGGGTTGCCATTTCCAGATCCTGCATGTTGCGCCACGGGCCCCGACGATGAACCAGCTCGGTTTTGTATCGACCGTTTATAGTTTCGGCGAGGGCGTTATCGTAGGAATCCCCGACGCTGCCGACCGATGGTTCAATGCCTGCTTCGGCCAAACGCTCGGTGTAGCGAACGGATAAATATTGCCCGCCGCGATCCGAATGGTGAACCAGTCCACTTTACTGGACTGGACGTCGATCGTGCAGGGCCTGCTCCAGAGCATCGAGAACAAAGTCCGTTTTGGCGGACCGCGAGACCCGCCATCCGACGATACGATCAGCGAATGTGTCGATGACGAATGCCACATATACAAAGCCCTGCCAGGTTGACACGTAGGTAAAATCACTGACCCAGAGAAGGTTCGGGGCTGGCGCTCGGAACACGCGGTTCACCTTGTCACGCGGACAAGGCGCTGACGTGTCTGGAACCGTTGTTTTGGCCACCTTGCCGCGCACAGCGCCACGGATGCCGATCTGTTTCATAAGGCGTGCCACCGTGCAGCGCGCCACTTCAAAGCGCTCACGCTTCATCTGGTGCCACGCCTTGCGAGCCCCATAGACCTGATAGTTTTCATCCCAGATCCTTTTGATCTCTGGCCGCAGCTCTGCATCCCGTTGGTGTCGGGCTGATGCCTTGGAAGGATCGGAACGACACGCGAGGCGGTGATAGAATGTCGACGGCGCGATCGGCAGAACCCTGCAGATCGACTCGACGCCGTAAACAATGCGCTGATCTTCAATGAAGGCGATCATCGCTTCAGTGGGCGGTCGAGTTCCGCCTGCGCAAAATAAGCTGACGCCTTGCGGAGAATTTCATTCGCCTGCCGCAGCTCCCGGACCTCGCGTTCCAGGGCCTTGATCCGGTCCCGTTCCTCAGTGGTCACGCCATCGCGCATGCCACTGTCTTTCTCAGCCTGCTTGACCCATTCGCGCAGGGTCTGGGGAATACAGCCAATCTTGGGTGCAATGGCCGCGATCGCGCCCGCCTGCGTTTCATAAGAGCTTTGATGCTCGAACACCATTCGGACCGCTCGCGCGCGGACCTCAGGCGAGTAGCGATTTGCCATTTTGCTTTTCGTCATAACCATCATCCTTACTTAAGTTGATGGTCTCCGACAAACTCGGGGCGATTCAGTCACGGCATCCCAAGGGGAAATCAAGCGTCAGCTCAAAGCGGTTGAGAAGCAGATCGAGAGCCTTCTGGATCGCATTTTGGAAGCGACTAGCC